>JAIOYD010000018.1 GCA_021741285.1 Rickettsiaceae bacterium
TATTTTCTATAGGCATAATTTAAAATCCATAAGCTTTATACGCTAATTATACCATTTTCTTATGGATTTCCTAAGTAGTTTATATAGTAAAATCCCTTGCTAATTCAGCTAAAGAGACTTCTGACGAAGAGACTAGATATAGTAAAAAAAGTAAAAGGGGGCATCCTAAACTTGGTTTTGTGACGCCCCCTGTTCCTCTCTTGAATTTAATTAGTAACTTTAGCTCTTTTCTCCCGAAACTTCTAGGATTTTTTTTGTTTCTAATTCCCCTCTAAATTTTAGATTAGGTAATTTTAGATAATATGCTGCTACTCTAGTAACAAATGCACCTATGGCTACTATAATTACAACATTTCTAATGGCAGTAGGATCTGGATTATGGGAATTAATGTCAAGATATACACTGAATATTAAACCCCAAATGATTGAAACCTCTGCATTGATTGCCCCGTTTAAACAAATGATGTGATGCTCTTTGCGTAGTAAATCTCTTAGTATACCCCCACCATTTGCTGTTAAAAAAGCAAAGAACGGCCCCCACAATTCTATTGGTTCAATTCTGGCCATAATTACAATACAAACACCTGTAACAATAAAAGCAGCCTGACCTAAAGCATCACCAAGCACAAGAATATTATCCCAAAAACGAGTTATCTGATCATCCTCATTTGCCTTTTTGTTATAATACTCAAGAAGCCTTATGGCAAAAAATCCAACAAGCACCACTATGATGATGTAATACATATATGACGGGGTGAGAAATATTCCCACTTCATCTCTATTAATCAATATATCACGCATTATGCCTCCTCCCGCTGAAGGAAGCATTGCAAACAAAAATGTACCAAATAAAGTGGCATTATCTTTAGCCGCAATAGCAATACCAGATATAGCAAATGCCAGCGTGCCTATTACGCCAATAAAGTAAAACCACTGGGAATCTATAGTTTGAAGAAGCATTACAGGATAAAGATAGGTCTTGGCTATACTTTTAAATTCATCACTAATGCTAAAATTCTTTATTTCTTGATTAAATTTATCTACCAGCTCAAGAGGCACTGTTTTTTTACTAAACATCAAATGAATTGGGGTTTTTATGTTAAGCTGAACTTCCTTAACAGCACTATTTGTTTTGTTATTTAAGATAGCCGCTGCTCCTACAACTCGATCAGAAATAAATCCATCTATTTCTCCCTTTATTAGAGCATTCAGCGCCTCTACATCATTTGTGTATTTCTTAACTATATCTTGAGTTGTCTGATCAACTATGAAAAGGTTTATTTGCGGGTCTGCATATATGAATCCCTCGGTAACACCTAAAATATAATTTTGCAGTCTAACTTGAGCAAGAAATCCAGAAATAGATTTAAATTCTAGGGTCTTATTACTATCGCTTAGCGTAAATAAAGAATTTTCTTCAAATCTGTAGGGAACCGAAAAATAAACATATTCCGCCCTATTAGCTGTATATGTCGCACCAGCAGCTATATCTCTTTCTCCAGACTTCAAATCTTCCTGATGTTTCTTCCAATCAACTGATTCATATATTATGTCGACACCAACTCTTTTTTCTATACTTTTGACTAAATCAATATCCATCCCTGTCAAATTATAACCACTAGAAGTAATCTTATTAAATTGGTAAGGCTCCCACAAATACCATCCACCAAGCAACTTATTTTTGCTAAAACTTTCTGCACACTGAGATGAAGCCATGGCCTTATCAGAAGCATTCGCTGCGATAGATTGAATGAGTATAAGAATAAATGTTATTATATATTTCATGTAGATGCTTAATTAGTAGTTTAAGATGTCCCTAATGACCAAGCTCCATATAGTCATTCGCCTTATATTACTATAATCTTAGTTTTATCTTAAAGATACAAAACTACTTTTTTCTTAGTATTTTGAACTTGATTATTCCATAAGTAGTGATAGAAAGCCATAAGCACTCAATAATTACCAAAGCCAAATTCCAGGTATGACATAGAGAAAAGAGCAACATAATTGCTCCAACCAAGTTGAACAATAAGTAGCCCCAAGATGATGGTGTAAACTTCTCTGCCTGAAGCAAAAAAAATGAAGAAACAACCAAACCAACACCGATTAAACCTATAACATCAGAAAACAAATACTTTTACCTTTATTTTATTTCTCTGCTTTTTTAATTGTCGAATCACCACCCATATAAGGCCTTAGCACTTCTGGAATTGTTATTGAACCATCTGCATTTTGATAATTCTCTAAAATAGCAACAATAGTTCTACCTACAGCTAGCCCAGATCCATTTAAAGTATGAACAAACGTTGTATTAGTAGCACCAAATTCTTTATATCTAGCTTTCATTCTTCTGGCCTGAAAATCACCGCAATTTGATATGCTAGAAATTTCTCTATACTTTTTCTGCCCTGGAAGCCAGACCTCTAGATCAAAAGTTTTTTGAGCTTGAAATCCCATATCTCCGCTACAAAGAAGCATTACACGATAAGGTAACTCTAATCTTTTAAGAATTTCTTCAGCTGCATTCAACATTCTCTCATGTTCGAACCCTGACTCTTCTGGTACAGTAATAGTAACTAGTTCTACCTTACCAAATTGATGGTTTCTTATCATCCCTCTAGTGTCCTTACCAGCGCTACCAGCCTCTGATCTAAAACACTCTGTGTAAGCAACATACCTTATTGGAAGCTCTTCTCTCTTTAAAATTAAATCTGCAACCATATTTGTAAGAGGCACTTCACCAGTAGGAATCAATCTAAATTTACCATCCTCTGTTACATAAGAATCTTCAGCTAATTTCGGCAACTGACCAGTATTATACATAGCTTCTGGCCTCACAAGCGCAGGGGGAGACGTTTCTTCAAATTGAAATTCTTCTGTGTGCGTGTCCAGCATAAAGCTAATTATAGCTCTTTCAAGTCTTGCAAGCGCGCCCTTCAGCGTAACAAACCTGCTACCTGAAATTTTTGCGGTTTGCTCGAAATCCATCATACCAAGATCAGTACCAAGTTCGAAATGCTCTTTTGCATTTTCTATAACATTCGGCTCTTTGAAGGTCCTGATTATCTTATTCATAGACTCGTCAGTGCCATATGGAACATCCGCGGCAGGAAGATTAGGAAGATTGTCCATTATTTTCTGTAGTTTATCACTTTGACCCATTTTCGCGGACAATTCCACGAGCTTTTCATTAATATGTTCTACATCCCTTTTAATCTCTCCAGATTCTTTAGTTGAGCCTCCTTTAAAACTACCAAGTCTTTTTGTTTTAATATTTTTTGCTTGTTGAAACTGCTGAATTAAAGTCGTAAGTTGTCTTTTTTCTTCATCAAGCTCAACTATTATACTTGAATCAAGTTTTATGCCTCTCTTTTGCAGTAGATTACTAAACTCTTGCTCATTTTCTCTAATCCACTTTATATCTAACATTTTTTACACTCTTTTTTTTTCTAGTAACTTACATAGTAATATCGAAAATTCATATAATAAAAGTAAAGGTATTGCAAGTGCTATCTGGCTAAATACATCAGGGGGAGTTAAGATTGCAGCTACCACAAAAATTATAACTATAGCTATCCGTCTCTTGCGTTTCAATGCTTCTGTACTAATCAAACCGATCGATGATAATACTATCATTACAATTGGCAGCTGAAAAGATAGGCCAAAAGCTAACATCAGTTGTATAACCAAACTTAAATATTCGCTGATCCTTGCTTCAAGAACAAGAGGCACCCCAACATCAACTTTTTCATAACTTATAAAAAATAACCAAGCATTCGGCATCACCAAATAGAACATGAAGAAACAACCACTATAAAAGAGTATTGGAGATAATGATAAAACACCAGCAATTATTTTTCTTTCTTCTTTGTGGAGACCGGGCCTAATAAAAGCATATAATTGGTAACAACAAAATGGAAAAATTAGTATAACCGCTGCAAACGCTGAGATCTTAATATACGAAAAAAAAGCCTCCGTAAGACCTGTGTATATTATTTTTCTACTATTATCACCCGTAATCTCTACCAGAGGAGATAATATAATTCTGTATATATTATCACTGAACCAATAGCATAATCCAAAAGCAATTATGAACATCCCAAATAGCTTAAAAAAACGTTTTTTTAATTCTCTAAAATGTTCTCGAAATGTGTATTTTTCCATAGTATGGCAAAGGCAGTTAAATTATGGCAAACGACCATTTGGCTTGATGCAAAAACATCAATTTAGGGAAGATACACCTTCCCTATTCTTTTGCCGGAGATAGGTCATTGATGCTTTTATCCAAATGGATCTCAGCAGAAGAATTTATATCTATCGCCTTTTTCTTTATCTCCTCAACTACACCATCTTTATCAATATCTTTTGAACCTGGTAACTCAATATTACTTAGAACTCCAGCGGGAATGAATTTTACAACGTCTTTGAGTATACTCTCTAAATATGAAGTCATAAGTGCAGTTTTTAGCCACTCTGGATAATCGTCCTCTGAAAGATTAAACACCAAATCTTCTACCGATTCAGCTTTTGAGTAAATTCCCGTAGCAAAAATTGCAGTAACCCAGAATAATATAACTGATATCAAAATACCACGAACAAAGCCCGCCACCACACCTAGTAACCGATCCAGAAAACCTTGGCTAATAACAGAAACCATCATTATCAAGCTAGAACAAATAAATGTAAAAACCACTAAAGAAAATATATAAGAAGAAACGCCGCTCGAAATTGAAACAATTAAATCATTATTGAAGTAGCTTGATAAAACAACTTTTACTTTAGGATAAAGCAATATAGTAGCAAATATAGAAGCTACAAAACCAAGAAAATTAATCACAATATGTATCATCCCTTTGTAAAGACCAAATAAAGATGATATTGAAATTATTGTTAAGATTACTATATCGAACAAGGTTAAAGTCATAATATCAGTTTTGATTAAATGAAATTATAGTTTTATCGGTAATTATATAGTCCATCTTAGTGTCATGTGATTCCCGTGGCAAGCACTCGTATAAATTTTCATGAAAACATACCCCAACTTTAGTAATCTTGGTTCCTATTTGAGCAAAATATTTGTCATAATATCCAGTCCCAAACCCAAGTCTGTCACCCGATATGCTAAATGCCAACCCTGGTAAAATAGCAATGTGTGGCACTATTATAATATTATTGCTTGGCTGCTTTAATTTACCCGACATAATAGTTTCAAGGGGAGAACCTACTTCATATTTTACAAAATCCATTTCTTCTCCTCTGATTTTAGGAAGGGCTACAGACCATTTTGAACCCGCTGCTAAGTTTAATAAATTAGGCTCACCTAGCATAGGACAATATAACCCCGTTATTAACTTTAATTTTTTTTCTGGAGAATAAGCTTTTTCGCTAACTTTAGAATATAAAAAATCGCTGATATTTTTTACAATAATATCATTCTCCTTTAAATGATCTACCTTACTAAATTTTTTGCGATCCAAAAGTATTTTTTTTCTAAGATTATTCTTTAGTTCTATGTAGATTTGCATATCTCCTTAAAATATCTTTTGTATAAACTCTTTATAAAAAATTTGTTCCTCTTGAGTTGGTCGGATAACTATTTTATTACCCAACACCTCGTCCAATGAATTTTTATCAGAATTATAACTTTTTGCTTCATTTATTATTACAAAACTAGTTTGCCTACCACCAGTAAGTTCTACATATACTTCTGCAAGAAGCTCTGCATCTTTTAAGGCTCCATGATACTGCCTTGACGAGTTATCAACCTTAAATCTTCTACATAAAGCATCCAAATTTACTTTTGCACCAGGAAAAGTTCTTCTGGCTATTACCAGTGTGTCAATTGCATTTGCAAGCTCTAATGATGGTAAATTTAATAAGGAGAGTTCATGATTTAAAAATTTAATATCAAACGGAGCATTGTGAATAACCATCTGACTATTATCAATAAATTTTAAAAAACTATCCGATATATCTTTAAATAATGGCTTATCTTTTAAGAATTCACTCGAAATCCCATGAATCCTATATGCTTCTTGCGGCATATCTCTTTCTGGGTTGATATAAAAATGGAATTTCTGCCCAGTTAGAACTTTATTTACCATTTCCAAAGCCCCAATTTCGACTATTCTATGTCCGTCTCTTGGACTAAGCCCCGTTGTTTCTGTATCAAGTACTATTTCTCTAACTATCATATTATTTTTTTAATTATTTCTATTATCTGTTCTTCTGCAGCTACTTCACTATCAATAACAAAATCAGCTTTTTCCATTTTTACTTCTTGAGGGAGTTGGGCTTTTTTTATTTTTTCAAAAGCATCAATATCTTTTATTTTTCTTAATTTTGCTCTTTCCCACCTAGTTTCTTCTGAACAAAACACACAAATTACTTTACTAAAATATTTATCAAAACCAGTCTCAAATAGTAATGGGACCTCAGTAAAAACTAAATTCTCATTTTTATTATCAGATTCAAATTCTCTTATCCCTTTTCTTACAAGAGGATGAATTATGTTTTCTAGTTTTTGCTTCATAAGAGCATCATTGTAAATTATTTTAGCAAGTTTTGCCTTATCGAATTGTTGAAGACCTTTTATCTCTTGTTCGATTTGAAATTTAATACTTCTGTCCTGATATAATAATTTTACATAATCATCGCATGAAAAGGTCTTATATCCTAAATTTATTATGCAATTTATAATATGAGTTTTTCCTGTAGCAAAACTCCCTGTAACAGCAATATTTCTCATTACTTTAATCTTTTTTTATGCTCATAATAAGCTCTCATAATAATTGCTGCTGTTTCTTCAATTGACCTCTGAGAAACATCTATTGTTTTCCAATCATTCTGCACACAAATTCTTTTTATTTGAAGACACTCATCTTGTACTATTTTTATATCAGTATAGTTAGACGTCTCTTTAACCTGTAAGAAATTCATTCTACTTTCTCTAATTTCAATCAATCTGTTTGGATTAATTATTAGGCCGAAAATTACCGGGTTATTCATTTTGGGCAAAAAATCTGGAAAAGGACAACCATGAACAAATGGAATATTTGCGGTTTTAAATCCGTTATAAGCTAAATATACAGAAGTTGGTGTTTTTGAAGTCCTAGAGGGCCCTATAAGGATAATATCTGCTTCTTCTAGGTCATCTATCGCTTGTCCATCGTCGTGTCTTAATGAATATTCTATTGCTTCGACTTTATCAAAATAAGTATCGTCAAATTTATTCGTATACCCCACTCCACTATCTGCAGTAGTGCCTATATATTCTGCTATTTCTTTAACAATTTTACTAACAACCGATACACACGGTATTTTCATTTCGTAGCAAAATTTTTTTAATTCATTCCTTAAATTTTCATCAGAAATAGTGTATAGTATAATTCCAGGTTTTGTCCTTACTTTTTCAAAAACTTCTTGAAGAACGTTTAGGTTTCTTGTCATTGGCCAGTGATATTTTTTAACTTCTACATCACTAAATTTAGCAAGAGCTGTGTTTGCTGCATGCTTCACTGTTTGACCAGAAGACTCTGAAACTAAGTGAACTATTAGTTTTTTCATTTTATAAACATCGTCGTTGTGGATAAATATTTAATATTTCTCATTTTTTAACTGTTTTTTTCTTATAAATACAGATTTTACAACCAACTATATACTATGTTGACAATTATGTGTAGAACATAGGTAGTTTTCAGGTATACCCCAGTTATCCTCAATTTCCAAGGTATTGCACACATACATATGCACTGTATAAAATTAGCTGTGGATAAAATGAATAAATTTTAAAACAGTTTTATGTATATAGAAAACAGAGCCAATAAAATTGTTGATAAAAATGTGGGTAAGTTATAATCTCCCTTATCCACACTACCAACAACAACTATAATATTCTTATATATATAATATATTATTTAGTAGGAAAAGCTAATGAGTACATTGATACATACTTTTCAAGGAAAAAATACCAGTGTTCCTATTTGGCTTATGAGACAAGCGGGGAGATACATGCCTGAATATATGGAAGTAAGATCCCATGTAAGTAATTTTCTTGATTTATGCTATGATTCGGAAAAGGCTACTAAAGTAACTTTGCAACCAATTGAAAGGTTTGGTTTAGACGCTGCGATATTATTCTCTGATATACTAGTTATTCCTCATTCTCTTGGATGGGATGTAACTTTTGAAAAAGGAGAAGGACCTATACTTAAGAAGTTTGAATCAGAAAATGATCTTCACAGATTGAATGATAAGTTTTTAAATAGAATAAATCAAGTATATGAAACGGTAGAAAAAACAAAAGCTAAACTTTCAAAAGATGTTAGTCTTATAGGATTTGCAGGAAGTCCATGGACGGTTGTTAGCTATATGCTTGAAGGAAGGGGAAAACAAGATTTTTCTATTAGTAAAAATTTTCTTTATACGAAAAATAAAGAAGCACAAAAATTAATAGAAATTATAACAGAAAAGACAATAGAATATTTATCTAATCAAATTGTAGCGGGTGCAGATGTTATCCAGCTATTTGACTCATGGTCTGGAATATTGAATGGAAAATTGTATGATGATTTTGTCATTAAACCAACAAAAAAAATAATAGACACATTAAAAGAAAAATTCCCGTTAGTTCCCATTATTGGTTTTCCAAGAGGTTCTGGCTATCATTATGATGAATATATAAAGCAAACAGGCATAAATGGAGTTGGGGTAGATCAATTTATACCACTAAAACAGATGAAATTATGGCAAAAAAATTTGGTGGTCCAGGGAAATTTAGATCCAGTAATTTTGCTTGGAAATAAGGAAAACATAAAAGTTGCTGTTGATCAAATTATGGAATCATTAGATCATAAAAATTTCATATTCAATCTTGGTCATGGTATATTGCCGACAACTCCAGTAAATAACGTCGAATATCTTGTCAACTATGTCAAAAGCTTCAGATAATATAAAAACTGCAATAGTGTTGTTTAACCTAGGTGGTCCAGATAGTTTAAAATCTGTTAAACCATTTTTATTTAACCTTTTTAATGATAAGAATATAATTACATTACCATCTTTTTTTCGATATTTTATTGCCTGGTTTATTTCAGCAAGAAGAGAAAAAACAGCCATAGAAATATATTCGCAAATGGGAGGTAAATCTACTATTTTAGAAGAAACACTTGGTCAGGCAAATGCTTTAAAACTAGAGTTAAGTGACAAAATTAAAAATGAATTTGAAATTTTTATATGCATGAGACATTGGCATCCAATGACTGAGGAAATTATATCTAGGCTAGAAACTTATAGGCCAGCTGAAATTATCCTAGTGCCGCTCTATCCACAATTTTCAACTACCACTACGGCATCTTCAATAGAAGAATTTATTAAAATAAAAAATAAATCATTAATTAAAGGCATTCCTTCTAAGGTAATATGTTGCTATCCACAAGATGATAATTTTTCCAAAGCTCACGCTAGCCTTATTACAAAAGCAATAGAGCGGGTAAAAGATAAAAATAATTATAGAATATTATTTTCTGCTCATGGGCTACCAAAAAAAATAATTGAGTCAGGTGATCCATATCAGTGGCAAGTTGAATCTTCTGTAAATGCTGTCCTTGATCAGATGCCATTTGATGGGTTGGATTATAAAATTACTTATCAAAGCAAAGTGGGGCCTCTTGAGTGGATTGGTCCAAACACGGAGGATGAAATTAAAATTGCAGTGAAAGAAAGAAAAGAATTGGTAATTGTCCCTATTTCTTTTGTTAGTGAGCACTCAGAAACCTTAGTAGAACTTGATATAGAATATAAAGATATTACTAATAAACAAGATTTGAATTACATCAGAGTTCCGACACTAAGTATCAATAATCTGTTTATTAAATCATTGAGTGAGATTATACTGAAAGCAAAAGAGAAAGAGGGAGAATTTTTAACTTCTTCTTCGCTTTCAAGGATTTGTCCAAGTGACTTTACAAAATGTCCGTGTAAAAAAGTAAATTAAGAAAAATTTTATGGAAGACTATTTTATGTGGTACAAAGCTATTCATGTGATATCAGTAATATCATGGATGGCAGCAATGTTTTATATGCCAAGACTTTTCGTTTATCACACTAGAGCAAAAATTGGTTCAGAAATGGATAAAACATTTCAGCAAATGGAACATAAATTACTAAAAATAATTATGACTCCATCTATGATTTCAACTTATTTTTTTGGGATATTAATAGCTTATATATATGGTTTTGTTGCATTGGGAGTTTGGTTTCACATAAAAATGACAGCTGTTCTTGGTTTGACTATTTTTCATGGGTTGCTTGCTAAGTGGAGAAAAGATTTTATAAATGGCAACAATAATCATTCTGAAAAATTTTATCGACTTATGAACGAAATACCACCCATACTAATGATTATTGCAGTCATTATGGTTATTGTTAAACCATTTGAGTAATATATTACTCCTTTTGGAAGATCTAAATGTCAAAAAAATTAAAGCGATATTAATTCCATATCCAATAAAATCAGTATTCCAGGAATAGAAATTAAATTGCCTTAGCTTGAATGAATCAGGTCGCTTGTTTACAAATTAGAGTATTTGTGTTACAATTTGTCTCCACTATCTAACTTAAAAACAAACACCCTTTTATGGCAAAGCTTGAAGTGCTAACAGCACCCAATACAATTCTAAAAAAGAAAGCAAACCCTGTCGAATCAGTTGACGATTCAGTCAGGAAGCTTATGGATGATATGCTTGAGACGATGTATGAAGATAGAGGGGTAGGTTTAGCTGCAAATCAAGTTGGTGTACTAAAGAGAGTTTTAGTGCTAGATTTGCAAAATGATGATGAAGAAGAAAGGCCAAAAGGGTTTTACCCACTATATATTGCTAATCCCGAGGTAACAGAAGCATCCGATGAGATGATTGAGGCTGAAGAATATTGTTTGTCAGTTCCAGATCAAGGAGTTCCCGTTTTAAGGCATGCTTCAATTAAAATAAAATATCTTGATTATAACAATAAAGTTAAAGACCTTTCATCTAAGGGGTGGCTTGCAAGAGCAATTCAGCATGAAATGGATCACTTAAATGGAAAAATACTTATTGACTATTTATCTGTATTAAAGAAAAATGTGGTTCTTCGTAGGCTTACAAAATTAAAGAAAGAGTTTAATTAAATCCTTTAGGATTAAATAGCAAAATATAGATAAATTGTGGATATAATTTTCATGGGAACGCCGGAGTTTGCTGTTCCAGCTCTGCGACATTTAATTTCATCAAGTGATCATAAGATAAAGGCGGTTTTTACGAGAGCTCCAAAGGCACAGGGGCGTGGAATGAAGCTTACTAATTCGCCTATTCACGATTTAGCTCTTTCGCATAATATAGATGTTTACACATTAAAAACACTAAGAAATGAAGAAGCATTTAAGTTGATCGATTCAATCAGAGCGGACATAATTATTGTTGTTGCATATGGATTTATTATTCCTAAGAATATACTAACAGCTAAAAAATATGGGTGTTTAAATATCCATCCATCAAAACTTCCTAAATACCGTGGGGCAGCACCATTACAAAGAACCATTATAAATGGCGAAACAGAGACTTCTGTCTGCATAATGCAGATGGATGAAGGAATTGATACTGGTGACATCATTTTACAAAAAGATTTGATTCTGAATTCCAAAATTACTTTCCCAGAACTGCACGATCAATGTGCCCAGATTGGGGGGACGTTACTTTTAGAGGTGCTAGAAAATATTGAGAACCTGCCCAGAATTAAGCAATCAGAGAGAGGAGTATCTTATGCTGATAAATTAACAAAAGAAGAGGCAAAAGTTGATTGGCATGACTCAGCATCTAATATTGATTGTAAGATCAGAGGAATGAATCCATGGCCTGGGGCTTATTTTATTCATGATTCTAAAACTATTAAAATACTAGAGGCAACTTGGACTAACAATGAACATAAATCTAATCCAGGAGAAATCTTGAATAGGGATTTTGAAGTAGCTTGTGGCAGTGGAACATTGATAATTAAATATCTAAAACCAGAAGGAAAGCCAAAAATGTTAGCAACTGACTACCTAAGAGGCCTTTCTTCTAATTTCCGTTAATGCTTCTAATTATTTAACTTTCACTATATCTTTTTAACAAAAGGTTAAGATTTTCCTAGAATTAGGAAGGGGTTCCTGAGCAAATATATTTCAAAGTCTCTGCGTCAAAATTCTAAATTTCTGACGTAATTTCAGGAATTTTTAAAATAAATGGTCGCATCTTTATTTTTTGTATATATCCCTTGCCAAGGACGTAAAATTTTGGTGCCATGGTATCAAAAACTCAGATT
>JAIOYD010000019.1 GCA_021741285.1 Rickettsiaceae bacterium
TTTCTTCTGGCGTTTTGACTAATTCCAATTTATTATCATTCATGACGTATCTCCTTTTGTTGGTTATGTTCTTCCAGAACTTCCAACAGGATACGTCACCTAATTCTTTTTGTCATACACCACTTTTGACTATAGCTCGCCGAGTTGATTAAGGGAGCTATAGCCGGAGATATCAATGGTGCAGCGTAAGCAGCCCGTGTAAAAGCATGGTTTTGGAGTTTTTGATAACGTCATTGATGGCATTATGTGTTTATATCACATAAGAGACCTCGTTTAGGAGATTAAATTTTTTCAATACTCCAACTTAAAATTAACTCGGTCTAATTACTAACATAGGAAATTATATGACAAATAAAAATAATAAGAAAAACCTAGCTGTAATTAATCCTAATACAGCAGGTATTGATATTGGCTCCAGAGAACATTACGTTTGCGTACCAGCTGATAGAGATGACAAGAACGTTAGGAAATTTGCAGCTTTTACAAGTGATCTGAAAGAAATGGCAACATGGTTAAAGCAATGCGGTATTAAAACAATAGCTATGGAATCAACGGGGGTATATTGGATTCCTGTATTCCAGATTTTAGAGACCAGCGGCTTTGAAGTGATATTAGTTAATGCAAGGCACGTAAAAAATGTACCAGGGCGTAAAACAGACGTCAAAGATTGTCAATGGTTACAACAACTGCATAGTTATGGATTGCTGAGTGGATCATTCCGTCCTAAAGATCAAATATGTGAATTAAGAGCTTTTACCAGACAAAGAGATAGATTAACAAAAAGTGCTGCAACCCATGTAACTCGTATGCAGAAAGCGCTGAATGAAATGAATATCCAGTTACATCATGTGATTAGTGATATAACTGGATTAACAGGAATGAATATAATAAAAGCTATTATTGCTGGTGAGAGGGACGCAAACAAATTAGCAGCATTTAGGAACTATCGTATTAAAAGCGATGAAAAAACTATCATCAAAGCACTAGAGGGGGATTATCGCAAAGAGCATCTTGGGGTATTAAAGCAAGAATTAGAGACCTATGAATTTTACTTAAAACAAATCAGGGAATGTGACGAAGCTATAGAAGTATGCTACAAAGAGTTTGATAAACGTAGTGACGATAATTTAATAAATGGTAAAAAGCCAAAAAAGAATAAAAACTCACCTAAGTTTGATTTACAACAATCGCTATATAACACAGCAGGAGTAGATTGTACTCAAATCCCAGGACTTAGGGAATTAAGCGTACAAACAATAATATCGGAAGTGGGGTTAGACATGGACAAATGGAGTACAGAGAAACATTTTGTATCTTGGCTTGGTCTTAGTCCTGCTAATAAAATTACTGGTGGTAAGGTATTTGATACTAGGACAAATAAAGTAAAAAATAAAGCAAGTATGGCCTTTAGGATGGCGGCACTTAACTTAAGTAAAGGTAAATCAGCGATAGCAGGGTTTTATAGACGGATAAAGGGTAGAGCTGGAGTACCAAAAGCCATTACAGCTACAGCAAGAAAGCTGGCATGTATGTTTTATCGATTGTTAAAATACGGTCAAGGCTATATTGAACATGGAATCGAAGCTTATGAAAAAAAATACCATGAAACTATGGTGATAAACCTCCAAAAACAGGCTGCAAGATTAGGATTTGAGGTAACTAAAATAGAGCTTTTTTCGGAAGTTTGTTAGGAGATATATCAACAGGTATGTATGTCATATACACTTTTAGTGTGATATTATGGCTGATTTATGGAATCATTATAAAGTCTGCACCACTCATTCTAGCTGAAATATTGACGCTGATTTTGGTTTCTGCAATTTTGACTATGAAGTATTTATGGAAGTAATTGATAAGGCTATAATTTACATTATAATATAACACTATGACTACACAAAAACCAAAACACGATCAATTATTTCGCAAGAGCTTAGAGAATTCAATAGTAGCTTATGAATTACTACAGGCTCATTTGCCGCAAGAAGTTCTGGCAATTATAGATACAAGCACTCTTAAATTAGAGAAAGAAAGCTTTATAGAACATAATCTTACCGCAAGTATTGCCGATGTTTTGTTTTCCGTTAAATTTAATGGTAATGACGGTTTTATTTATTTACTTCTCGAGCATCAGAGTAGCCCTGATCATTTTATGGCTTTTCGTTTATTTAAATATATGGTCAATATTTGTGATCAATATATGACTAGACATCCAAAGACAAAGAACTTGCCTCTAATATATCCGCTGATCATTTATAACGGCACTAAGAGTTATAATGCTCCTCGTAATTTATGGGACTTGTTTAATAACGAAATTCTTGCCAAAAAGTTTTGGACGGAAGATCATAAGATTGTCAATGTTCACGATATTCCAGATGAAGAGTTTAAAACTAGAATATGGTCTGGTATTTTGGAGTTCTTCTTAAAACACATACATGAACGTCAATTATTAAAGAGATGGCAGCAAATTGCTGATATTTTACCTGAATTAACTAAAGTCAGTATTGGTTATGATTACATAGAAATGATCTTACATTATACTTTGACCTCTATTGATAAAAATGATAAAATTGAATTAGAAAAAATGTTAATTAACACTTTAAATCAAGGAAAAGGAGTAGAGCTTATGACTAGTTTAGCACAAAGCTGGAAAGAGGAAGGTATAGAGATCGGTATCTTAGATGGTATAAGAATCGGTAAAGCCGAAGGTAAAGCCGAAGGTAAAGCCGAAGGTGAAACTAAAAAAGCTATAGAAATAGCCAAAAATCTACTTTCTCAAAAAGTTGATATTAGTACTATTTCTACCGCTACCGGGTTACATACTGCAGAAATTGAAAAACTCAAATCTTAAGTGACTATGGCACAACTTGCTTCTTTCAATATTTTATATACCGCAGCGCGGCTTATTCCCATTTCTTTGGCAAGAGCAGTGCCTATAATACCGTTCTCTTTGTACTTCAGTAATTTATCCCGATCAATTTTACGCTTACGACCAAATTTTATACCTTTGGATTTTGCCTCGATCCTCCCTTCATTAGTACGCTCTAATATTCTAAGGCGTTCTGCTTCCGCAACGGCAGATAAAATAGTAATTACCATTTTGCCTGTAGATCCTTCGGTACTGATACCGTCATCTAAAAAACGGATACCTACGTGCATTTTATCAAATCGGTTGATAAGATTTATCATGTCCGCAGTATCTCTGCCTAGTCTGTCTAATTTAGTAATGAGGACTACATCGCCCTCTTCTACTTTAAAAAGCAATGAGTTAAGACCAGGTCTATCAACATTACTGCCGGTAGATTTATCAAAAAATATTCTTGACTCGATAACTCCTGCATTTTTCAATGCTTGTTTTTGTATTTCTAATGATTGTTGCGAGGTTGATACTCGTGCATAACCAAATAATCTCATTTACACCTCTAAAACCGTCTATTAAATCGAAAAGTAGACTACGCTGTCTACTATATACTGATTTACGATTTAGTACACAGGTGTCATTTTTCAAAGCTGAGTTCAGCAGATTGTGTTTAAAACCTTATAAATCCATTCTAAAATTATCAAAGTTGAGTTCAATTTTATCATAGACAAGTTCAATATATCGTGATTTAATCAAAGTTAAGTTCAATATATGTAAAAACTCAGATAAATATGGATGATATTTCCAAGATCAATGACAAAATTTGGAATATAGGTAAGCAACGTGCTGAGATTATAGAACCTCTTGCTAAAAGCGCTATTTGTTCAAGAAAAATGATATTAGAAGCGGCAAACAAGCTTGAATTATCTACGCGCTACGTATATAGACTAATTCACAGTTATCGCCAATCACATGGCTTAATGACCTCTATTATTCCTCAAAAACCTAATGGTGGTAAAGGAAGATCAAGATTATCTAAGCAACAAGAAGAACTTATTAATCAGGTAATTGATAAATTTTATCTTACTTCTCAAAAACTTAGTCCAGCAAAAATTGTAGAAGAAATAAGAAAACAATGTCTTGAAAAACAAATTGAGTTTTCATCAGAAATAACTATTCGTAGACGTCTTGGCTCTCTTGCACTAGCTCAATTGCAAAAACGTGGCAAAAGTAATAGTAAATCAACAGAACCTATAATAGGAAACTTTCCAAAAGTTGATTATCCATTAGATGTGGTACAGATTGATCATACTTTAGTTGATGTTATCATTGTTGATCCTATTGAAAGATTACCTATTGGCAGACCTTATGTTACTTTTGCTATTGATATTTATAGCAGATGCATTGCTGGTTTTATTTTGTCACTTGAAGCTCCTTCTGCTGTATCTGTTGGATTGTGTTTAACACATATTGCTATGGATAAAGCCCCTTGGCTTGCAATGCTTGAAATTAATGCAGTATGGCCTATTCATGGCAAACCAAATATCATTCATGTTGATAATGGTTCAGATTTCCATAGTAAGGCTCTAACACGTGGTTGTTTGCAACATGGTATCAAAATAGAATATAGACCTATAGGAAAACCGCATTATGGTGGAATTATAGAGCGTGTTATCGGCACTATGATGAAATTAGTTCATACTTTACCAGGTACTACTTTTTCTAACATTAAAGAAAGAGGTGATTACCCTTCTGAAAATAGAGCTTGCCTGACACTTGGTGAGCTTGAGAGATGGCTGATTATAGCAATTACTAAATATTATCATTTACGCTTACATACCGGAATTTCTCAAACGCCGCTAAAGCTCTATGAATCAGGTCTATTAGCGATGAAACAACATGGTAAGAAATTATCCTATATAAACGATAAAAAAGCATTTCTAATCGATTTTTTACCTATAATTTATCGTTCTTTGAGAAAGGATGGGTTTATGCTTGATCATATAGTTTATTACAGTAATGCTCTTCGTCCGTTTATAGCAAATAGAGATAAATATGGTAAGTTCTTGATCCGACGTGATCCTAGAGATTTAAGTAGAATTTATGTTTATTTAGAAGAAGAGAAAAGTTATTTAGAAATCCCATATCGTAGCTTATCACACCCTGCTATTAGTTTATTTGAGCATCGTCTTGCTTTAAAGAAGCTTAAAACTATAGGCAAAGAGCAGGTTAATGAAAATAGCTTATTTAAGGCAATAGATGAAATGCGTCATATAGTTAAAACCTCAGTTTCTCAAACACGTGCCATGAGAAAGAATAGAACGCGTATACAAGAAAATGCTAAAATACAGCCAAAAGCAATATTTATAACAAAGTTTGATAAAGAAAATATTGATGAAAATAATACGGAAGCATTTGATAATATTGAGATGTGGTAAATAATGGATCATCTGTTACACAATATTTGTGAAGTAGCATTATTACCAGTCGAGCAAAGAATTGCCAGACTTCGAAGTGAATATTGGATAGGATATACTAGGGCTCAAGAAGCATTGAGTAAAATGGAAGAATTATTAAATTATCCTAAAAGGATAAGAATGCCCAATATGCTTCTTATTAGTCCTAGCAATAATGGTAAGACTATGATTATAGAAAAATTTAGACGTAGTCATTTATCATATACATCAGAAAATATGGATCATGAAGTAATTCCTGTTCTAACAGTACAAATGCCTTCTAATCCTTCTGTAAGAAGATTTTATGCTACTATTGCTACTGCTCTAGGTTCTCCTGTTTCATATAATCATACTGTTAGATATGAAACTATATGTATTAAACTTATGAAGGCAACAGAAGTAAAAATACTCATTATAGATGAACTGCATAATTTATTAGCTGGCAATAATAATGTACAAAGAGAATTTTTGAATGTTTTAAGATTTATTGGTAATGAAATGCAAGTATCGATAGTTGGAGTAGGTATTAAGGATGCATATTTGGCGATCAGAAGTGATGATCAGTTAGAAAATAGGTTTGAACCTTTTATATTACCATTATGGAAAAATGATAATGAATTTAGCAAATTATTAAAAAGCATGGCGATGGTGTTACCATTGCAAAAACCATCGCCATTATTAGATGCAGAAGTACGTTCACTAATTTTATCCAGAAGTGAAGGTACTATTGGTGAAATTATGACATTACTAACTAGGGCTGCATGCGAGGCTATTATTTCTGGTCAAGAATTTATTGACCAAGCAATTTTAGAGAGAACTAAATATAATTCTCCTAGTGAACGTCGCAGGCTTTATGAGAGTATGGTTAATTAATGAATAAGAGATGGCCATTACATCCAAAACCAGAGGACAATCAATTATTATATGAATGGGTTAAAGATTTAGCGGATCTTTATGAAGTTAGTTATCAACATTTTTGTAAGACAGTGCTTAAGTTAACAGGCGACGAAATTTTTTATTTCAGGAATTCTATCCCGGAAAAAGTTTTGATTATTTTGTCAAATGGGACTGGTATACCAGTTAATGGTTTAAGAGGAAGGGATTTGGATTCTAGATTTAAAAAATGGAAAGAAGAATATGAAACAATGGTAGAAGTAGAAAATTCACAAAGAAGTTGTTTATAAAAGTATATAAAAGGTAAAAAGCTATTTCTGGACGCACGTAATTTATGGACGTATTTTAGAGACAGGTTTTGTGGTGTAATTTTACAAGGCTGCACCTAGTCCAAGAAACGTCCGTTTTTTAGACGAGATAAATCTATAAACTTATTGCATAACTTATCTAAATGACATATTGTAATAAATGATAGATAATTCAAATAAGTGTTTGGTATAGATTGTGGAAAAATTAGTAACGAATATGGATCAACATGGCAGAGTATTGATTCCATCGGGAGTAAGAGAAAGACTTAATATACAACCCGGTGACAAAGTTAATTTAGAAGTTTATGAGAATGAAGTAAAAATAATTAATGCTAATAAGATAATAGATGAAATGCATGCACTCTTTACCAAAAACCAAAGTGATAAAAAAGATTCAGCGGTAGATGATTTTATAAATAGAAAACATGAAGAATACCAAATAGAAGAAGAGAGAAGTATAAAAAATGGCTAATCAAATAGTTTTTGATTCCTCTGCTCTTATAATGCTATTTGCAAAAGAACTTGGCTATGAATCCATAAGAAAGCATATGAAATATGCAATAATCTCAAGTGTAAATATTGCAGAAGTATATAAATACTGTATTGAAGTGCAAAATTTAACAGAAGACGATTGTAGAAACCTGATAAAACTTTCCGGTATCAAAATTATAGATTTTTGTGAAGAACAAGCATTAATAACGGCAAAAATAATCAAAAAAACAAAACAGTATGGTCTATCATTAGGAGATAGGGGGTGTATTGCTTTAGCAATGCTTAGAAATTACCCTATACTTACTTGCGATAAGATATGGCAAAAAGTCGACCTTGACGTTGAATTTATAATGGCAAGATAATGAGTGATATTTTGGGATATGCGCGTGTATCGACACAACAACAAGATTTAGATTCCCAAAAGGCTCGCTTGACTGCCGCTGGGGCTATTCGGATTTTCGAAGATGTGATAAGTGGTAAGATATTTAAAAGACCCGGACTAGAAGCGTTAATTGCTTATGCCCGAGAAGGAGACTTACTTTGCGTAGTTAGACTTGATCGTTTGGGTCGTAGCTTAAAGGAATTGCTCGAAACTGTAGAATATCTGAAAGAATGTAAGATTGGCTTAATGTCTCTTGAAGAAAAGATAGATACATCTTCTGCTGCAGGAGAGTTGGTATTCCATGTATTTGGTGCTATTGCGCATTTTGAAAGAAGATTAATTTCAGAACGTACTAAGGACGGCATAAACGCTGCCCGACTAAAAGGTAAAATACCCGGTCGTCCTACTTTGGACAAAGAAAAACTCAATTCAGCACTGAAGTTAATTGAATCAGGCCTCTCTCCAACTGCTGCTGCTAAGCAACTGAATCTTGGGCGCTCTACAATATATCGTGAGCTTAAATATGTAAGATAGGCGTTTTTTATAAGTCCATTATATTTTATGTCTTGCTGAACTCCTCTTTGATAATCTGCTGAACTCGACTTTGAGTGCGCCAAGAAAGCGTATAAGTAACAGTTGGTGAAGAATCCAACCTACGTAACGATTAGCCATCAGCGTAGAACCAAATTTGATGCAACAGGAAGTAATGAATGTTGTAAAGCTTAAAGGAGGGACAAAGTAGACCGCAACGAAAGTGAAGGGATTGAGCCTCGTAATGAGTACGTGGTAGAGGCTGACATTGTTCAAAGTGTGGAAAGCAACAAGTAGAATAACGTAAATGGCAAGTTATTCTCTCTCTATCGGGGTCTGAGACCGTGGTATGCTTTGAGATGGAACTTATATGAACTTGGGAGATCCTGCATTATCTCAGAAATGAGTATTAACTAACAAATGTAAAAATGAGGAGGTTAAAACGTGATGCAGGAAGTCAGATCGGGCATAGTACTTATGAAGTTGGGTAATGCCAATGGAGGGAAGGCCGGTGGGTAGAATCGATCTCTAAAGGGAAATGTTTATGATAACAACCGATTATCAAGCAATAACAAAAACGAAACTTAAGAGGATAACAGGCTATCTTCACAGGATGAAAGCAAGAGTTTTAACAATCTTATGCATTTATTCAACGAAGACGCACTTGCAGTTTGTTATCAAGAGCTTGATGCAAATAAAGCAATTGGGATAGACGGAGTGGATAAGGCCAAGTATGGCTCAAGACTTGTAGAGAATATCCAAGAACTAGTAGGTAAACTAAAGAATATGGCCTATATACCAGGTGACATCCGGGAGGTAAAAATACCAAAGGAAGGTAGCCCAGGAAAATATAGAACTTTAGGTATCAGCAATTTTGAGGATAAGCTATGTCAAAAGATGATGCAGAAAACTCTAGAGAGTATTTATGACCCGATATTCTTGCAATGCTCCTATGGATTTAGAGCAGGAATAGGATGTCATGATGCAATTAAAGGACTAACGCAACACCTTTATGGCAATGAAGTAGAGAGTGTAATTGATATAGACTTAGCTAACTTCTTTGGTACCATTGATAGAAGCGTTCTGACAGAAATGTTGCAAGAAAAGATCAAAGATAAGAAGCTCATAAGATATATAGTCCGGATGTTCAAAGCTGGAGTATTATCTGAAGGAGACCTGATTATTCGAGAAGAAGGGGTGGTCCAAGGCTCATGTGCCAGTCCAGTACTTGCGAACATCTTTGCTCACTATGTCTTAGATAAATGGTTTGAAGAAGTAGTAAAGCAACACTGCAGAGGAACAGTAGCGATGTTTAGGTATTGCGACGATGCAGTAATATGCTGCAGGTATGTAGAAGACGCAACGAGAATTAGAATAGCGCTTGCAAAACGACTTGAGAAATACAAACTTAAGCTCAATGAAGAAAAAACCAAGATGGTAAGATTTTCAAAGAAAAGGTTATCTCAGAATGTAAAGCAAGAGACATTTGATTTTCTGGGTTTCACTTTTTACCTTGGTAAGTCTAGAAAAGGTAGAATAATACCGAAAGTAAAGAGTTGTAGCGGACGAATAAGCTCCAAGTTAAAGAAAGTAAATGACTGGTGTAAAGACATTAGGAACAAGTATAAACTGCCTGTTATATGGAAAAGTTTTTGCAGTAAATTGAGGGGGCACATCCAATACTATGGAGTATCTTTCAATACTCAAGCAGTGAGCACCTTTATATGGCAATCAGTAAAGATAATGTTCAAGTGGTTAAATCGCCGAAGTCAAAGAAAATCATTTACGTGGGAGAAATTTAATATGTTCATCGAACGCAACCCATTACCGAAGGTAAAAATATACCATATCTTAACAAAGGAAATGCCATGTGAATGATTATATCCTGAGCCCACTGCCTAAATAGGGCACGGTGGGTTCTAAATGGGGGGCGATCTAGGTGACTGGTCGCTCTACCAGCTAAAATGACATAATCTTTATTGATTGGAAACTCTAGAATACCCTAATACCTTCAGCTATTCAGCTCCTTTCTTAAACACAGTTGGGGTTAACAATAGGAAGAAATTTGATAAAATTACTGTGGCCGGATGAATTGATTAGACAAAACCCCATATATAATATTCTTGTAAGAAGTATTGTTAGACTAAGACAAAAAATAAGGACTGGTCGTCATTTCGTTAGACAATCTAGAGCACCGATCAACAAATGGAAGGATTGCAGAGGAGGAAAAGTGCCTTATGCAGCTTAACCGAATGCCATTGTCTTCCACAGGGGCCCTAATAGGAAACTTTCCAAAAGTGTTAAGGCGTAATCTTATCTATACCGCTATTACAAGAGGTAAGAAACTGGTTGTAATTATCGGTCAAAAGAAAGCATTGGCAATGGCCGTAAAAGATACTACTAGTTCGCATCGATATTCAAAATTAAGGGAATGGTTAGTAGCTTGATAATGAACCCAATTTCTAACTATATAGCAAAGCTTGTATAGCCTATAACTGTATATACTCTAACGCTGGTTACTTTTATTAAAATGTGTGCTATAGTAAATCTAATAAGAATACAAGGGGTAGTATGATAAACAAAATAGTCGGTAATAAGTTATATATTTGTAGCACCTTGTTGTTGTGCGCCCTTATCTATTTACTAAATCTTTGCACGGCAATATACCAATGCGCTCTGATATTTACTCTTATTGCTATCGCGACTAATGCAGTAACATTTACTTGCGGTAAATCACAAAGCTTAAAGGGATTAGCTTTTGCTGTTTTAATAAGTTTTGCTCTGCTCCTGCAACTACCTTACTATATTGACGGCAAAATAGTAAACGGTTTAGTATTTGCTTCATTCTTGTCATTAATGATATCAATGTACTGGTCGAATTCTGTTTTTCAAAAACTAACCAGTAAGTTTAATGTTGTAATATCCAATGCTCTGTCGCTAGTCGTAGCTTCTATAATAGACGGGTTTATCATGGGCTTATTCTTCATTCTCAACAACCAATTTTCTTACTCAAGAGTCCTAGATATTTTTAGCAGAGAATTATCGTATAAAATGCTGTATGGATTTGTAGCTTCTGCTATTATATTTGTTGTTTTAAAAATGTTTAAAACAACGAATTTAAATCACAACTTAAACAAATAATTACCTATGATGAGCGAAGTAATAGAAGCTGAAAAACTAAAACAAATAATAGATAAAATAGAAACCATAGAAGAAGAGAGAGCAGAATCTGCCGAGCTTCTAAAAGATGCCTTTAATGAAGGCAAATCAATGGGTTTTGATGTTAAAATAATTAAGCACGTACTAAAACTTCGTAAAAAAGATAAAGATGCTTTGGCCGAAGAGGATAGTCTCATTGACCTATATCGTGGGGCATTAAATATTTAAGTATAGTAATTTTTAATCAAAGTAGAAAATATTATACAAAAAAGTAGTTCAATAAAGAGGTCTCTAAATTTGACGTAGAGATTTTGGTTCTTAGAATTTGTGAATCCTCAAGGTTCATGCTATAATAACACTCGATAATCAACCAAACTATTTAACTATCTTATATTATGGCCATTACAAAATTTCTTGATCCAAAAAATGATGTTGCATTTCGCCGTATATTCGGCAGCGAGAAGAATAAAGATATTCTTATTCACTTTATTAATGACGTGCTGGAACTTAAAGACGGAGATAAAATCAAAGAGATCACTTTTTTACCTACTATTGCCGTGCCTGAAATTGCCGCTAAAAAGCAGAGCGTGGTTGACGTATTATGTAAAGACGAAAACGGAGTGCAGCTTATTATCGAGATGCAGGTATCTCCACAAGAGGGTTTTGAGAAAAGAGCGCAATATTATGCAGCTAAAGCTTATTCTCGTCAGTTAAACAAAGGTAAGGAAGAAGGTGCTAGATATATTGATCTAAAGGCGGTAATATTTATTGCTATAACTGACAATATTATATTTAAAGATAAAATATTCTATAAGTCCGATCATATTATTCTTGATAAAGAATCTTATACTCATGATTTAAAAGATTTCTCTTTTACTTTTATTGAATTACCTAAGTTCAAAATCACTGACATAAATCTACTTACCAATATTATTGAAAAATGGTGTTATTTTTTTAAAAACGCAAATAAAACCAGCGAAGCGGACTTACGTAAATTAATCGGCTCTGACTTAGTCATAGAGAGAGCTTATGAGGAATTAAACCAGTTCAACTGGACGGAAGAAGAATTACTTACCTACGAGCAAGAGACTAAACGTATTATGGATAATAAAGCCGCCGAAGAATATATGCTAAAACAAGCAAAATCTGAAGGTAAAGCTGAAGGTAAAGCTGAA
>JAIOYD010000020.1 GCA_021741285.1 Rickettsiaceae bacterium
ATTGGTATGGTTAAAAGATTTAAAATTATCGCCGATCGTTACAGAAATAGAAGAAAACGGTTCGGTTTAAGATTCAACTTAATTGCCGGAATTTATAATTTCGAGCTTTAAAGAGGTTATGCAAGAGGTCTAATGAATATTAGAGTTCTGATGGGAATTTAGAAATTTAGAAAATCACGTTCAAAAAGTTTGATCCATATAATAATGGCGGAGAGAGAGGGATTCGTACCCTCGATAGAGATTGCTCCCTATACTCCCTTAGCAGGGGAGCGCCTTCGGCCACTCGGCCATCTCTCCAAGTCCATGTTAGATATATCATTTAATTGGTGAGTTTTCCAGAATTATTTTACTGACCAAGAGAATCCTGCTATAGTTCTTGTAATGAAAAGGTTGAGGCCTGCTCTTAGTGTATGAATTTGTCCGTTTTATTAAACCCAACTTCAAACACAAATATTATAAACTAACCGCTCGTTGGAATAATTCTAGGAACGGGGAGATACTTTACAATGGCTTGGAAACTGTTATTCTAGAAGTATTATATTGCAATATTTGGTCTCTGCCTCCTTTTGACAGAATAATTACTCGAGCTTATAGATGAAAATTTTATCTAATTACAAAATAGGGGCGCTATACACAATCATGTCGGGCTTTTGTTATAGCTTGCTTGGATATTTTGGTATTACTATTATACAGGCTGGATCATCAGTTTATAATATGTTATTTTGGCGTTTTTTGGTATCGGCCTTATTTTCACTAATATTATTAATACCTAAATATCCAATTATTTTACAATCACCAAGGATCAGCCTTAAAGTATTGTTAAGTGGAATGGTGTTTTATGGTTCTTCTTCAATAGTTTTTTTTCTATCTAGCCTTTATATAGGGACAGGCCTGGCCATGGTAATATTTTTTATCTACCCTGCTATCGTAATGATAATTAATATCACTTTTTACCACGCTAAATTCAGTAAAATTTATTTCTTAGCTTTCTTAATTATTTTAATAGGTCTGGTGCTTTTGGTAGACATACAAGACTGTAGACTAGATATTTTGGGGGTTGTTTTGGGAGTGGCAACTGCAATGTTTTATGCCTGTTATATGGTAGCGAGCGAAAAAATATCAATTCATCCGATTCTATCTACGGTGATGGTCTCAATAGGCAGTGCAACAATAAGTTTTATAGCATCTTTGGTTGATTCAAGTTTTCATGTACCAAGTGGTTTGGACAATTGGTTTAATATAATAGGTATAGGGCTACTTTGTACGGCAATCCCAATTTTGTTATTGCTTAAGGCTTTGCAGTATATAGATGCAGAAAAAGCAGCTACATTATCTGTGTTAGAGCCGGTATTTGTGCTAATATTTGGCATTATCTTGCTTGATGAAAAGGTAACATTTGTTCAGATTATGGGCACAATAATAGTTTTATCCGGGGCTTTGATGGTTTTGTTTCATACTACTCAAAAAACTAAATATTGACTATAAATGTTCAATAAATACGATGTAATAACAATAGGAGCTGGAGCTGCAGGATTAATGGCGGCGATTTCTGCTGGACAGAAAGGGAAACGAGTCTTAGTTGTTGAGCATACAGATAAAATTGGTGAAAAAATCAGAATATCAGGCGGGGGTAGATGCAATTTTACTAATATTAATACTAGTAGCCGCAACTTTATTAGTCAAAATCCTCATTTTGTTAAATCTGCCCTTTCTCAATATACACAATCTGACTTTATCAATTTGATCGAGTCCTATAAAATTGCGTATCATGAAAAAACGTTAGGCCAATTGTTTTGTGACGGATCTTCAAAACAAATCATCGAGATGCTTGTTGATTTATGCAAAAAAAATCAAGTAGATATAAAGCTGTCATGTAAGGTTAAAGAGGTTTTTAAAGGCGATTATTTTAAAATAGAAACAGATCAAGGTGATTTTATTAGTTACTCTCTTATTATTGCTACTGGCGGGCTGTCCATTCCAAAAATAGGAGCAACTGATTTTGGTTACCGTATTGCCCAGAAGTTTGGTCTAAAGATTATTCCAACTAAACCAGCCCTAGTCCCTCTCATTGTTTCAGAAGAGCAAATGACACTATTTAACGAACTTAGAGGAATTTCTAACTATTCAATAGTAAAATATCAAGATGTCACTTTTACTGAAAACATATTATTTACTCATAAAGGTCTGAGTGGTCCAGCTATTCTTCAAATTTCATCATATCTGAACAAATTTAATAGCGAAAAAATATCGATCAATTTGTTACCAAATCTTAATCTTGAAAATATGTTTATAGTGGATAAAAATAACAAGCAAACTCTTGCTAATTATCTTAAGAGTTACCTGACAAATCGATTGGTTGATAATTTTTCTCTAAGAAATTCAGACTTTAATAGAGCTATCACCGACCTTACTAAAGAAAAATTATCTTGTATTGCAAAATTCATCCACAACTTTCAAGTACCAATAAGTGATAGCGAAGGTTATCTAAAAGCAGAAGTAACTTCTGGTGGTGTAGATACCCGAGAATTATCTTCAAAAACTATGGAATCAATAAGAGTTCCTGGCTTATTTTTTGTTGGTGAAGTAATAGATGTAACAGGATGGCTTGGGGGTTATAACTTTCAATGGGCGTGGTCATCTGGATTTGCAGCTGGGTAAATAAAATAGAGCTCTTCGAAAACTAATTTCTAATAGTCTGTATCCTCCAGAGAAATGTACTTAATTTAAGGAGATAGAGATCAGATTATTACAAATTATGGCTTTCTTTCTCTCTGTTTGTCCAATTTTTTAAATAAAGAGAAGCAATATCTGTATCTTCAATTAGTATTACATTTTCGGCATTTCTATGATCAGCTGCGCTTGTGAAGTTGAACGACCCTGTAATAACTTTTTTGCTGTCAATAATTATCACTTTATTGTGTGCTATGCCAGGCATTTTGTCAAACCTTACATCTATTCCATATTTTTGTAATTCCGTAAGTACCTGCTGATTGTCACTTAAATTTCCCCCATCCAGTAAAATGCGTACTAATACTCCCCTATCTTTCGCAGCTTTTAGTTGATGTATAATGCTGATAGATGTTAGACCATAGGCTTGTACATAAATACTCTTTTTTGCTTTTACTATCTCTTGAGCTATTAAACTGCCGCAACCTGATGGAGGAGTAAAACAAACATTTATACTAGCTGTATCTGGATGATAACTGTGCCATGTGCCGATCCCTACCATCTCTTCATAAGCCACTCCCAGGCTAATTCCAAAAGCCAGTACAGCAATGATTGAACGTATAGGTGCTTGACTAAAACCAAAGAACTTCATCATGTGATTTATCGTTGATGATTTTAATTTTGGCTTTCTCATTTAGTATTTCTCTTTTAGGCTATAGGATTTGGAGACCAGGCCTTGATGATTTTTATTACCAGTAAAAACTCTGCCAATAATTGGAATTGAGCCAACGACCGAGCTAATGCCATATAACTCAGGATTCACATGTCCATATATGTCCATAAGTCTTTTTTTGGTATCAATTTTGCCTTTGAGTGTAAAGTCAAAATAGGGGCCCTTAGCAAAGCTACTACTTATTGAAAGAATGTTGTTTTGGAAACTAAAATCTCCGGTCATGCTGAGAAAAGTAATGTCTTTGTTACCGCTAATCATGCCAATAAAACCTGGAAGCGATATGAAAGAAATCATACGAGTCATAGTGGTGGCATCATGCAACATAAAACGTTCAAAAGAAAATTTACCGCTATGGATTGGAATGATATGTCCAGGTTTAACCTCTTTTCTGCTGGTAGTAAGATTTAACGTAAGATGGCCAGCTCTCATTGAATTATACATATCGAGCCCTCTTAGTAATGCTCCAGCATTACTACAGTTTATAAGCCACTCTTCTTTATCTTGTTTTGCTGTTAGTAAGAGTTCAAGGGATCTAGAACCTATTTTAGAATCAATGTAGCCAGAAAAACAACGCACAGGATCGCACTCAAATTTTGCTTTTACATTATCAAGCCATATGTCGTCTTTTAACCTAATTCTGTCAATAGAAAGAGCTAACTTAGTAGATCCACTATCTCTCTCTTTTTCAAGAAATTGAAGCATATCCGCGTCTGAGAGGTCAAGTATTTTACCATGTATGCTGGCATCAAAGAGGTTTTTATCTAGTACTATTTTTGCTGTTAAATCTGTTTTTTTATGTTTAATTTCTCTAATATCAGCTGTTGCTTTATTTGAATTTATATGAATTGTTCCAGTAGTTTTTAGCCCACTTTTGCTTGAAACAGAAAAATCTATCTCCCCTTTAGTTGGATCTGTAAAAGTGCCAGTGACAACCAAGTTTGATTTATCATTTTGTTTTTTTCTAATTCCTAGCTTATCGAAATAAAGATCAAGATTTGTAATGTCCGCATCTATAGCAATGATTCCCTTGGAATCTTTATTTGTATAGGTAAAATCAAGCACAGAGCTGCCACCGAGAAGACTTAGGAAAGCTATTTTATTTCTAGCATCTGATGGGTTATTTGATATTTTAAAATGTGTTTTTATATCTAGTTTGTGTGAGAATTTAGTTTTGTCTGTTAGATTAAGTATAAAGTCCAAGTCACTATTAAAATTATTAATTTTTCCAGTTCCACTAAGTAACACTTCATCGCCATTAAAAATACCTTTTATAGTAGAATGAGTCAGTTCAACATAGTTTTTAAATATTGATAAAGATGCTTTGGTTATATTAGCAGATATATTGTAGAGATTTTTTGTTCCAGGCTTTAGGGGAATAGCTATATTAATATCAAGGTCAGCTTGTCCAAGTATTTTACGAAGGTCAATATTGGCTTTGTTCATCTCTTGGTGCTGCTGAAGCGTGATAAAATCAGTTAAGCTAGTAGCAGGACCATGAGCTTTAGCGGTGATTTTTAACTCTGAATTATCAAGCCCTTTCCAGTTCATCAATATTAACCCTTGAGATAATACGATATCTGATGAATAAGCGCGATTTAGCCTGAAAGTAATATCCGAGTCTAGAACATCAATATCCATATCCATATTTTTCAATTGAGGAAGATCTGGATCGTAGCTAAAATCAAGGTTTTGAATCTTGGCTTTGCCTATTAAGCTATCTTTAGTTAGTATTTCCCTTTTAATATCCAGGAGAAAATCCATTTCTGTTATATGACCGTTTTTTACAAATTTTTGAAAGAATTCTACCAATCCATTATCAGGAGCTATTTTTTCAAAGATAGTGTAAGCGCCCAGCGGTATGTTTTTTCCAGTAATTTTAACTTTCCCACTATCTTGATCGCTACTCGCTTGTAGGAGGCTAGAATTATCAAAATTTAAGTCAAAAGCAATGTAATCGGCTTGTTCTGATTTGCGATTAGAGTAAGTTACGAGTCCATTATTGTAAGGTTTATTATGAATATCTGTTAAATCAGAAATAACAATTTCGCTAAAATTTAGCTGGGTGGAGTAATTATTTTTAAAAATACTTCTCGTGAATTTTCCAAAATACTTAGCATCAACAATTAGTTCATCCTCATTGTTTGTGATACAAATTCTACCAGGATCTATAGTAAAATCAAAAAAATTTGGTGAGAATTCAATATGTATGTTCAAGTCTGAAATCATTAATTTTCCGGCTCTTGATAGAATTATTACCTCTTTGGAACTAAGAGTGCTATCTTGAAAATGTAATCCCACTAATTTAACATTTAAAAAATATTCTAAGATAGTTTTGATTGGTTGATTCAATTTGCCCATGGTCGCTCCTAAAAACAGACCGTAGAATCCGGCGCAGACCAGAATAATAAGTGCTAATATTTTGGACAAGATTTTCATGGAGTAGTTTCTTCTTATGATATAGCTGTAGATTATAGGAGTTTTTACTAATATTAGCTATAGTGATTTGCTAATCCTCTGTTTAGGTTTTATTTTATCTTATGATTAACAGGTAAAATCAATATATGATAACGATAAACAATCAAATGTTATGACATGCAAGTAATCAAAGTACTAGTGCCAATAGTTGGTATTTTTCCCCTAGATTACAGCACTGAAAATGCTTATCAAGTGGGCGACCTAGTTGTAGTGCCATTTCGTAATAAAGAAATTACCGCAATCGTATGGGAGGTGAACTGTCCTAAGTCCACAAGAGTTCTTAAATCAGTTATTAATAAGGGTTTTTTTGCGTCCAGATTGTCGGTATCAACTCTATTAATGATAAAAAGAGCGAGTAGTTATTATCTTACTGAACTTGGAACAGTTGCTAAGCTGGTGTTACCGGTGGATGTTAACGAATTGCCGATGAAAATTAATGAGCAGACTCTTAATTTTGATCGGCCTTTGCTGCCCCTGTCACCAGAGCAAGCAAAAGTGTTGAGGCAAATTGAAAATAGTAAAATTCCTGTATTGGTAAAGGGGGTCACTGGTTCTGGTAAAACAGAAATATATTTTCATGCCATAATGAATTACTTAAAAGCTGGCAAGCAGGTGCTAATAATGCTTCCGGAGATTTCTTTGAGTAAACAAATTATTTCTAGATTTACCCACCGATTCGGTTTTGAACCAGTCATTTGGAATTCTAGAGTGTCTAAGGCTCAGAAAAAAAGAATCCTTAGGGGGGTTATCGTTGGCACAGTAAGAGTAGTAATTGGTGCTAGAAGCGCACTGTTTTTGCCATATAAAGATCTTGGAATTATTGTCGTGGATGAAGAACACGATAGTTCATATAAGCAATCTGAAGGGATATTGTACAATGCAAGAGATATGGCAGTACTTAGAGGATCGATAGAAGCTTCTCAAACTTTGCTTGTGTCTGCAACACCGTCAATCGAGTCATTATATAACTCCATGATTAACAAATATAAATTAATAGAGCTTAGTAATAGATACAACGAAGCAATTCTTCCAGAAATACAAATTGTTGATATGAGGCAGGAGTCTTTGCCTAAGAATAGTTGGCTGTCTGCTCCAGTTATAAATGAAATAAAATCAACTATAGGAAAAAAGCATCAGGTGCTCATTTTCTTAAATAGAAAAGGTTATGCTCCTTTGATGCTGTGCAAGGCTTGCGGCTATAGAGCAAATTGTAAATCTTGTTCAGCTTCAATGGTTTTTCATAAAGAAATAAACCGTCTTGAATGTCACCATTGTGGAAGCGTTGCTTCTATTCCTTCGTGCTGTCCAGATTGTGCTCAAGGTGAAAGCTTGGTATTGTGTGGTCCAGGAATTGAGAGGATAGGTGAAGAAATCATTAGATTATTTCCTAGTTCTAAAACCGTTGTGGTTAGCAAAGATCAATCTTCATTTGATGGGCAGATGCAAGAATTGCTAAAAGCAATGGAGGAGGGGGAGATAGATATTTTAATTGGTACACAAGTTATTACTAAAGGCTATCATTTTCCGAAATTAACTCTTGTGGTAGTTGTTGATGCAGATGTAGGATTTGTTGGAGGCGATCTTAGAGCATCTGAGCGCACATTTCAATTATTAAACCAAGTAGGTGGGCGAGCGGGTAGAGAAAATGTAAAGGGCAAAGTGATGCTTCAAACTTATGTACCTGAGCACAAAGTTATTGACGCTTTCGTCAATAACAAAGAAAGCGATTTTTTTGAAGAAGAGCTTGTGTCGAGAAAAAATGCCGTTATGCCACCATTTGCCAAGATAGCTGCTATTACCATTACTGGCAATAATCCTACTAAAACAAAAGAAATAGCAAGGAAGTTCTTATCATTTGCTCCCCGAAGCTCTGCTAGAATATTAGGACCAGCCGAGGCAGGGCTTTATAAATTATCAGGCAAATATAGGTATAAAATACTAGTAATAGCTCTAAAAGATTTTAATTTGCAAAAATATTTAAAATTATGGAAAGATACTGCGATTATTCCGCCAAGTTTTCAGATCAAAATTGATATTGATCCACAAAGCTTATTGTAGCACTAATTAAAAATAGAGTTCTAGATAGAAGTGGTAACAGGGAAGTTGTTTGCTTACTTAAAATTTGTAGCATAACTCTTTTTAGGAAGTTTTGGCTCCTTCGGAGTGATTATTTCATATGTTAAAGCTTTTTTATTTGCGAAATCAATAGCTTGCTGCAGGGTTGAGAACAGAATTTTTAGTTCATTAGACATATCGGTTGATGAAGTCCTGCCCATAGTAGCTTCCTTAAATTTGCAGCGTGGCTGTTTGACAAACTCTAGTAACCATTTATTATCAGCATGTGCTGATTGCATTGCTGATTTGGCGGGTTTAAGAATTCTGACTTGCATATGAAAAATAAATAATGTTTAATTAATTAAAAATGATTTTATCCCATGACACAATCTAAAGCTATTGAAAAAATGAGTTTTGAAGCGGCGCTTGCTGAACTTGAAGAAATTGTAAGAAAAATTGATACAGGTGAGGAAGACCTTGCCAGTGCCGTCGAGAATTTTGAGCGCGGGGTATTGCTCAAGAAGCACTGTGAATCTATGCTAAAAAACGCTAAGCTAAAAATCGAAAAGATAACAAGCGTAACTGATAAAGAAGTGCAAACTGTTGAGGTTGATCTTTAGTGATTGTTAGTAGCTTTTTAAGAATGAAATTAATTGCTATGATTTCTTTAGCAATAATCACTATCACTATAGCCAATATTATTGGTAGTTATTTAGTTTTACCTGGGCAATTACTCGAGAAAAAAATAGTTATTATTAAAGCGGGTCTGTCTACTCATGAAATTAGCTTCCTTCTGGAACAAGAAGGGGTTATAAAGCACAAAGTCTTATTTGAAATCATTAGTAAATTATACGGGGCTTTTAAACCCCTCAAAAGTGGGGAATATGAGTTCACAAAAGCTATTTCCCCATATCAAGTACTTACAAGGCTTGCCCGTGGCAAATCAGTAGTTCACAGGTTTACTATTGCAGAGGGAGAGACAGTTAACGAGATTATTACAAAAATAAATGCTGAACCTAGGCTGTTTGGACAAATTAATCTCAATATTCCAGAAGGTTATCTAATGCCATCAACTTATTTTTATACGTATGGTGATTTGCGTGAAAAAATTATTGATGAAATGCGTAAGGGTATGTCAAAGGCTCTGGATGCTGTGATGCTGAAACTTGAAGAAGATTCGCCTTTGAAGACTAGAAGAGATGTGCTTATTTTTGCTTCTATAATAGAAAGAGAAGCTGGTAATGACAAAGAGCGGCCACTAATAGCTGGAGTCTTTATCAATCGATTGAAGAAGGGAATGAAGCTTCAAGCTGATCCGACGGTGATTTATGCTGTAACTGAAGGAAAATATAAGTTGAATCGGGCCTTAACGCGCATAGATCTGCAAATTGATTCAAAGTATAATACATACAAAGTAGAGGGTCTTCCACCGGGGCCAATCGCTTGCCCTGGTATGGCTTCACTTGAAGCTTCCGTATTGCCAGCAAAAACCAATGCGTTATATTTTGTTGTTGATGGTGCTGGCGGACATAGCTTTTCTAGCACTCTTGAAGAGCATAATATGTATGTACAGAAATTTAGGCAGCGCCTGAAGGAACAAGATATTCAATAGGTTGATTGTAAGAAACTCAACCTAGCGCTTGGAATCATTTAACTCCAAGTTTTAAACCAATAATTCCTATCAATATCATACCAACAAAAATAATACTATTGGTAGAAATAGGGTCTTTAAGTATTAGTAAACCATACGCAAATACCCCTACTATTCCAATGCCCGTCCATATTGCATAGGCAATGTTCATAGGAATGGTTTTGGTTGCCAGTCCTAGGAAAATAATACTAAGACCCATTGAGACTATTACTAAAATTAAGGGAAGAGTAATTTTTAGTCCATCGCAATATTTTATTCCCACGGCCCAGAATATCTCAAAGATACCAGCTATTAATAGATATAACCACGTCATTTAAATTAACCTATGGATTTATAAACTAATTATCTGAGAATAAAATCAATTTTATTGCCAATCATAATATCAATACTGTCTGCTGCAGAAGGTGCTGGCACTAGCTCTGTTTTAATCTGGATAAACTGATGGGGAGACATGTCAACGTTACTATTCTGATCATCAATTTTTGACTCAACGATTTTGCCGTTTTTATCAAAAAATCTGATTCTGACTAAAGGCATTTTTACTATTGTGGATGCGCTGTTATAAATTTTGTAGCTAATAGTTATTTTGTCTAGGTCCTTCTGATTTTGTACTTGAACATCTTTAATGCTTAAATTATTGCTATTAAGGAGGGTATTAATTCCAAGGCTAGTTGGAAAAACCATAATCAGCATAAAGATTATTAATCCTATCATTACAACCGGCATCACATAAAGATATGGTTGAATTTTAATAGGTAAGAGAGCTGGTAAATTTATACCATTGCCTAAAGGAGTTGCTGCAATTGGTTGTGTTATTATCGGTTCAATTCTCAGCTGATCAGCTAGTTTGTAATGCCAGACATGAGAACATTTTGAGCACTTAACTTTTCTGCCTTCTTTGCCAATTTGTTCGGGCGTTACTACAAATTTTGTATCACATTTTGGGCAGGCGATATACATATGTTATATACTAATTGGCTTTGCTATAAATGAATTTTGACAAAAACTATTTACGTAAGAATAAAATACAGCTATTTATATTTGTATTCAACCTTAAAAAGATACGATATAGCTCTTCATGGAAAATTATATTACAGCAATTGAAGAGCTTTGGCAAACAAGAGATACTATAAGCAAAAACGAGGATCAATTTGCTAAAGGAAAGTGTATTATAGATGATATAATTTCTTTACTTGATCAGGGGCGTATTAGTGTTAGTTATAAAAAAGGTAGTCAATGGCTCATTAATGAATGGGTGAAGAAAGCAATATTGCTTAGTTTTAAAACATCTGAAATGAGAATTTTTGATGGAAGTTTTGCAAAATGGTACGATAAAATCGAACCCAAATTTGCCAATGGTGATGAAGAACAAATTAAGCAATCTAATTCAAGGTTTGTACCAGGTGCTTATATCAGAAAAGGAGCGTTTATCGGCAAAAATGTTGTAGTGATGCCTTCATTTATTAATATAGGGGCACATGTTGGAGATGGGTCATTGATTGATACATGGGCTACGGTTGGATCATGCGCATATATTGGAAAAAACTGTCATATCTCGGGGGGAACAGGCATTGGTGGTGTGCTTGAACCTTTGCAAGCTAACCCAGTAATTATTGAAGATAATTGTTTTATCGGCGCAAGATCAGAAATTGCCGAAGGAGTTCTAGTAGAGGAAGGTTCTGTCATTAGCATGGGAGTGTTTATTGGTGCTTCCACTAAGATAGTCAACCGTAGCACGGGTGAGATTATTTTTGGTAAAATTCCTGCTTACTCTGTTGTTGTGCCAGGTTATTTGCCAGCAAAAGAACATGGAATGCCTGGACTTTCATGTGCCGTGATAGTTAAACAAGTGGATCAAAAAACTCGCCAGAAAACAAGCATCAATGAACTGCTTAGGGAATAATGAGACAAATTATTATATTTGGTAGCTCTAGGAGTTTTGGAAATACAAGAAAAACCGTAAATGACATAATAGGACAAGCTAATGTGGAGTTGGTAGACTTAAATAACTTGGATATTACTCCATATGATTATGAACATTGCAATCTATCGGATGATTTTATCCCACTTATAGAACGTATAGTGACTTACGATAAAATTATTATAGCTACCCCAGTATATTGGTATTCGATGAGTACGCAGGTAAAGATTTTTTTAGATAGATTTAGCGACATTTTAACAATTAGAAAAGATCTCGGGCGTAAGCTTCGTGGAAAAAAATTATTTGTATTAGCAAGCTTTAATTCCTCATATCCAAGGGGATTTGAGGATACATTTGAACAGATATGTGAATATATGGAAATGGAGTATCTAGGGACAAGCTTTGTTTATAGCGGCACAAAAAACTTAGAGTTTTTGAGAAATAATAGACCTCTTGCATAACCTCTTTAAAGCTCGAAATTATAAATTCCGGCAATTAAGTTGAATCTTAAACCGAACCGTTTTCTTCTATTTCTGTAACGATCGGCGATAATTTTAAATCTTTTAACCATACCAATT
>JAIOYD010000021.1 GCA_021741285.1 Rickettsiaceae bacterium
TAATATTTTCTATAGGCATAATTTAAAATCCATAAGCTTTATACGCTAATTATACCATTTTCTTATGGATTTCCTAAGTAGTTTATATAGTAAAATCCCTTGCTAATTCAGCTAAAGAGACTTCTGACGAAGAGACTTCTTATTCATATAGTAAGTTAAGTTGAATTAGGGATAGTTAATTTTAGAGCGAGGCTGCGCAGCCTAGGTTACCACGTGAGCAACAGCTGCACCACGCTAAATTGGCTGTCCCTAATTCAAGTTAAGGAGAAACTATAGTCATTCCTTTTCTCTTGTCCATGTTATCTCCTTTCCTTCTTTTACCACTACAGAAGAGCCTGGAAAATTATTATTATGCGGAACAAATCTTCCTCCAGCAAAATTGGCTAAAAACACTTCTGCATTAGCATACATTGAAAGCCTGTTTTCTGGCCTGGCTAAACCATGACCTTCATCAGGGTAAAGCAAATATACAACTGGTATTGAAAGCTTTTTCATAGCTTCAACTATTTGATCGGATTCAGCTTGCTTTACCCGGGGGTCATTTGCCCCTTGTACAATGAGTAGTGGCTTTTTTATATTTTGGGCAAAGCTCAAGGGAGATCTTTCTTTTAAAAACTTTCTACCCTCTTCTATATCAGGGGAAGCTCCGATAATTTTAATTAAATGAGCCATCTGAGGTTTCCAATAAGGAGGTATGGAGTTTAGTAATGTTTCAAGATTAGATGGGCCAACTATATCAATTCCAGCAACATACATATCTGGAGTCATTGTCATACCAACAAGGGCTGCATAACCACCGTAACTTCCACCCATGATGACTATTTTATCTTTCTGAGCTACCTTATTATATATAGCCCATTGAACGCCATCAGCAAGATCATCTTGCATTTTTCTAGCCCACTCGCCATCTCCTGCATTGCTAAAATTCTTGCCAAAACCAGTTGATCCACGATAATTTACGTTAAGCACCGCGTAACCTCTGTTTGCGAGCCACTGTACCTGCGAACTAAAGCCCCAACTGTCTCGTGCATTTGGTCCACCATGAACATGTATAACTAGGGGCACTGTCTTTGACGGAATTCCTTTACCATCATCAAGCCATCTTGGTATGGTAAGGTAACTGACTAAATCTAAACCATCTCTGGATTTTATTCTATGTGGATACATTTTTGAAAACGGCAATCCTTCTTGACTTGTATTTGATATAAATAAAAATTGCGCCTTTCTTTGCGTTCTGTCATAAAGATAATATTTTGACGGACTATCACTTTTAGAGAATACTACTACCCATTTATCATCTTCATATGTTCTAGATACAATTTCCAAATCACCATCTTCAATCTCCTTAAGATACTCTAAATCCAAGGCAATTTTAGAATCAATAATCACCCAATTTTTGCGCAAATAGTTAGTAGCAACGCCTTGAATCATCTTAGATTTAGTATCAACTATATAATCATCAATATCTGCCTTATCGTTCTCATATATTACTTTTCTAGTATTGATGCTTAAATCTACTTCGATTAAAGCCGAAGTATTTCTTTCAGCGCTATCGCTCATAAACAATTTTGTCCCGTCAGATGAAATATGAAGAGGAGCAGTAGTAAGCATATCCTCGGTTGAAATTTTTTGAAATAATTTAGCTTTCTCGATGTCGCCATTCTCAAACAAATAAATTTCTCCCTCTCCGCTTGGAAGCATTTTGTAGCCAAGACGTATTTTGAAATCATCATCTGCACAAAAAGATGAGTACCTCGCGGTATTTTCGTATATTAATTCACGTTTACCAGTATTTATATCAACTCTATAAATATCAAAATACTCAGCTACTCGGTCATTTATCAGAATTAATATTTCATTTGGATACTTATCACTTAGTTTCAAAACTGAGGCGCGAACCCCATCACTTGGTGTTAAGTCTTTTTGCTTTTCATTTAGCACATTAACGGAGTATAACCTCCAGTTCTCATCACCCTTTTTATCTTGAGCATAGATTATATGGGTATTATCGTTAGCCCAAAAATAGCTTCTAATTCCTCTTTGCTTCTCATTGGTAATAACTTTAGCTTCTGATATTTTATCAATTGGTGCCACCCAAATATTTAGCACTCCATCTTTTGGAGCTATATAGCTTAGGAATTTGCCATCTTTATTAATTCTAGTAACAACTCTATCAGGATTACCAAATAATATTTCTCTCGAAATTAAATTATCTTCTTTTTTCATCTCATACCCTTGTTGAATAACATTTTCTGTGCGATCTTTGTTGTATAGCAAAATAAGATTTATTACTATGGTCAAAATTACAATACTAGCAAATAAGCGCTTTAGAACCATTATATCTACCACTTTTAAATTACTAATAATCAAAAAAGCTGCTAAAAATTCTCCAACAGCTTTTATCTAGACAATCAAATATCACAATCGGTATTGCACTTCTATACCTGACGCAAGGTAACATTAATTTTACTTTTTTTATAATAATTAATCGAATTGATGATTAAATTATCAATTAGCTGAATCATATATAATCTATCAACAATAGCACTCTAATTATGCGTTTACTTTCGGCAGTTAGTTAAACTGATACAATAAAAAAAGATATAGTTCAAATAATTTAACTTTGAGTTAGTTTTTTTATACTTAAAGTTTTGCAATTTTTATTTAGAATAAGAGGCGGGTATTAGAACCATTTTTTCCACTTTAGGAGTACAACTTGGATAATCAAAATCACCAATGTAATACCAGAAAAGATTGCAAATGATTTATCGCTAGCAGCCCCAGGTATTCCAGCTAAATTTACACCAAATAACCCAGTAATAAAACTCATAGGTAGAAAAATTGTTGCTATAGCAGATAATTTATTTGTACTGGCACTTAATCTCTCAGTTAGGTGATTATTTAACTCTTCGTGAATAACTTGTGCTCTTTCTCTAATGGAGACTATCTCTTCGATAAATCTAGTCATTTTATGACAGCTTTCAGCTAAATTACTTGCACTTTCTGGCCCTGAACCTAAAAAACTCTCTATAGCTGCTAATTGTTGTAATGTATCTAAATTAGGAAAAAAGTATCGTCTAAAAATAATCACCTGCCTCCTTACATCGATAACATTTTGTCTAAAATCTTTATCATGCTCTATTAAAACCATCTCTTCTAAATCATCTACAGCCTCATATATATCAGCAATAGTTGATTCAATTTCTTCATTTATATGCTCAATTAAACTAAGTAAGAATTCAAATGTAGTCCTGGGAGCTGTTGCACTCTCAAAATCCATTTTTAGTTTTGTTACTGCTTTTAAATTTCTTAGTTTTGCACTAATTATTTGATGTTTAGTAACATATAATCGGATAGAAATCATATCCTCTGGTTCTTCCTGGTTAAAGGAATTAATGCCTCTTAAATTTATGAATATGGTGTCATTATCTATTTTTATTAACCTGGGCCGCGTTTCAATTGCAAGTAATGCATCAACCCATATTTCACTAATGCCAGAATCTTTTCGTAGCCACGACTTTGCTTCGGGAGAAGTTCCATCTAGGTGAATCCAGCCATAACCAGTGCTTTTATTATATAACTCTATTGGTAAATCCGTTCTATCATGAACAATTCCCTCTTCATTAACATGCAAAGATTCTATTAGCCAAGGGAATTTTTTAGTCATATTAATTTCCACCTAATTCATAAGAAATTTTATCAACCACTACCTTATGTATCTCATCAGTCGTTTTGTTTACACAATTTATCGAAACCACTCTATCAGGGTGCATAGCTGAGATGGACTTGAATTTCTCATATATATTACGATGAAATGCTATATTTTTAGCTTCAAATTTGTTTGTATCACCTCTTATAGCAACTCTTTCTAAACCTATTTCAGGCGGGATATCCATAAAAAATGTAAGATCTGGCATCATAGCTTTAGACCCATAATATTCACTTGCTCTACCAACATTTATCAAATTGCGATGTAATTCAAAAATATTATCTATTGTTAGCCCAGATTCACCTGATTGATAACAAGCTGTCGAATCTACAAATCTATCACATATAACCCAAAATCCATCTGTCAGAGCTGGCACAATAACTTTGCTTAAATGCTCATAACGAGCGGCCATCACCAATAACAATTCAGACATTGGCAACAACTCTGAATAAACCAATAAATGACGTATTTTCTCTGCTTCGATTGTACCACCAACCTCTCTTGTATGAATAGCTTTTATCCGTTTAGAAACAAGAAATTCATATAACATTTTACTCTGCGTGGATTTTCCGCTACCCTCGCCACCTTCAAATGTAATAAATTTAGGTTTGTTAAAATTCGTCATAATTTTTTATACTGTTTAATATTAATCCTATGATGGCCACTCTTCATACTGGCGGATTTATTTATAAATATTCTTCAGAATTCATCTCTATAAGTCTGGAAATAGTTCTAGAAAACTCATCTTTCTTTTTTCTAAAAGAATAAATTTCTTCTGGCAAACATTGAATTTCCATGAACAACACTACTTTATTAAAATATGCATTGTCGATAAAGTTTATAAAACGCGTTACTATATCAGTTTCATCTGCTTTAATCTTTCTTACCGATTCAACTATAATAATTTTAAATTGCTCAGTTAAATTTACATAATCAGCATAACTCATAGGTCGTTCAAATAATTCAGAAAAATTGGTAACCAGCATATTTTTATGCCCCTTAAGAAAGCTCAACTTCCTGCCAAAAAGCTCTATACTAACTTGAGATAGTTCCTCATCATCATATAAATCTCCTTTTATCTTTTTAATCGCTGCTTTAGTTTTAGAATCAGCTGGATATAAGATTCTATTTTTTATTGCAGATACCGCATTATATCGGTAGTCAATGGCTGTATCTAGATACAAAACATGGAATTTTTTCTTTACCATATCAATAAAAGGTAAAAATGATTCTCTTTGTATACCATCTTTATATAAATTATCCGGAAGGATATTAGTTGTTAAAAAGAGAAAGACTCCATTTTTCAATAAATATCGGAATAAACTCATTATTATCATAGCGTCTGTAATGTCTCTTATTTCAAACTCATCCATACAAACTACTTGAGATTTAGTTGAAATATCAGCAGCTAATTCTTCAATAATTTTATTAGCAGATTTCCCTTGAAGAAGGTGAAGTTTTTTATGCATAGTTTGCATAAAATTCTGGAAATGAATGATTTCTTTAGGAACTTGTACTGCATTATAAAATCTCTTCATGAGCATAGTTTTACCCCTTCCAACACCGCCATGAAGATATATACTTTTTGGATATTTTGATTTAAAAAACACGTGCCTAATTTTAGTCCGAAAAGTAACAGGCTCAATAGATGTCGCCGCTTCTTGCAATATACTTAATATTACCTTCTGCTTATTATCAAGAATAATTTCAGACTTTGAACTCATCTTCATAGAATTCTTTACTTTGAAACAGCGTCATGGGAAATTAATTTTTGCTCCTTTACCTCAATTACTTTTTCTTTAATACCTAAATATCCTGCTAACGCCAAAAATACTGCTGGGTATTTTACTGGTTGCACTATACCAGCAAGTGTTCCATAAATTGCCTCGGCAGAGCTTCTAGAACTATCGGCAAACATTCTAGCAATTTCAAAACAAGGCTTTGCTAAAAATGCAGACCTAAGAATTTTCAATATAGCTGTAGAATTATTACTGTTTGTAAGTAATTCCATAAACAAGTTTAATGCCTCGATATAGTCTGGTTTATATTCAAGAGCTGATTCAAGATATTTTTTCGCTTCATCTTCGGAGCCTACTTGAAGATAGTGCTTTGAAGCTGCATAATAATAAGATGCTATTTCTTCAGAATTCAGCTCAAGCAAAGATCTATCTGCTCTTTGTAATTTTGATACAATAAATACCATTTTCGGCCACGAGCCTAGGCTTGCATAAATTCTTATCAAAATCAACATTAACTCTGTGTCTGTGTCATCTTCATTGAAGGCCTTAAGAGCGAATTCTTCAGCCTGGGTATGATGCATGTTATTATAAAAAATTTCTGCAAGTTTTTTTGATGCATATACGCTAAAATTCTTTTTATCAATTAAATTACGATAATACTGAATTTTTTTGTCAAAACTATCTTCTTCTTCTGCACGCACTAAATTGACAAAATCTTTATTTTCTCCATCAAGTTCAGATAATATGTTACTCGTTATTTTAAGAGATTTTTTCTTATTACCCATCAATAATTCAGCTAAGACATTCATTAATCTATTGTTTATTTTTTGTAATTTTCTTCTGTACCATCTTTTCTTTAAAATAGTAGGCAAATCAAATATTAAAAAAATTAGTTTTAGAGCTACCATAAGAAATAACTGAGTAAACACAAACACAGTCATGAATACAAACAAAGTAGTTTCAATTTGATAATCATATACAAAAAATTTAATACCAGAGTCATACTCCCCAATAGCACTAAATCCAATATAAAGGAGAAAAAAAACTACACATAAAATTAAAAATCTAATCATTAAAAATACTCAAGTTAAACATTAAACTATAATAAGGCTATCACTTTATAAAACTCTCTTGTAACTCTAGCGAGTATATGTAATTAATAAATTCAGCTAGGTCTTTATTAATCTTATCTTTTAACTGTTTTCTATCCTCGCTAGCTTTACAAATTTTTGTAATTTTTATGAACTTGTTCCACGGCTTTGAACTAAAAATCTTAACAAATTTATCAGTTGCTACACATTCCATATTTGATAACATTTTGTTATATTCTTCAAGTAAAAATAGAGTGTTTTTAATCTTCTCAGGATGAAAGGAGGAATTAAAAACTTTTAGTTCATTATAAAACACTTTATCTTGTCTAAATTTAGCAATGAGTTCGTCAGCATTAGCCAAAAATAGTCTGTAGTTATTTAGTACACTTACTAATTTGGCCTGCTTCTCTGAAGAATTAGCATTTTGCTTAGCAAATTCATCTCTTTCTACCTCTATTTCATAAGGGTGCGGTTCTTCTGATTCCACATCTTCTTCCGTCTGCCGATCTTCCTCATCCAAAACTACTTCGCTTCCTTCTGGAGAAAAACTGAGCAAAGGTGGCTCAGGTCCAACAGAATAGCTCTCTTCTGAGGCAGAGTTTTCTTTATCTATTTGCTCTCCTAGGTGGTTGATGGGCAAAGATTTTTGTTTTAAAAAACCATCTAATAATTGAGGGTTATATTTTACCAAAAATACAATTGCAACCAGAATAAACCCTAGTGTTAAAGCAAAATTTCTAGAAAAATTTCTATTACTTTGTGGGTGGCTTTTCTTTTCTTTTGATTTAATCTTTTCAGTCATGTTTTTCTATATATTTTAACATTGAGTCAGTGTCATGGCATACCACAACATTTTTAAATACTTGCTCAAATACCCTTGCAACCTTAGAGCTTATAGCAATATATGTAGTGTTTCCTAGATAATTCACTAGATTATTTTCTATTAATAATTTTAATAGGGTTTTTGCACAATTCTCAGAATATAAAACTATATAATCTATACCTTCTTTATACCTTGTCATTTCATTTTCAGACAACAATTTAAGGTATATTGTTTTATATAAAATCTTTCTTGTTGTTCCAAGCGGCATACTCACCGTTATATGATCCCCTGATAAGTACAACATTTTGTTATATAAATAGTCGGGTATTCGTCTTTTTAAATTTTCTACATTTGATGCATAACATTTAACTTTATAACCCTTGTTTTTTAGGATGTTTGCCGATTTTTCACCAACTACCCAAACTGGCATATTATCTCTCGGAGCATCAGGAATATTATGGGCAGCAAAATTACTAGTAATTATTAAGTCAGAAAATTGATTTATATATTCAGCTTCTACTGAAAATAATTCATATTCAATAAGATTACACTCAATTAGATCTAAATCTTTATTACCAAATTTTTCTTTCAGTGCACTATTGGCAACTTTTGATCTTGTTAATAAGACTGATTTCTTCATTGGCAAATACTATTATAATCACTTCTTATTAGCATATGGATTATCTGATTTTTCAAAATAAAACCTCATTGGAACCCCGGGCATTTCAAAGTCATCTCGTAAAGAATTTGTTAAATACCTTTTGTAAGAATCTGTTATACTGTCCGGATCACTAGTAAATAGTTTAAATGTTGGCGGCCGTGATTTCATTTGGGTTATATATTTTATTCTCACCCTACGTCCTAGCTTTTTATGAAGCGGAAGCGGATGACGGTCAAGGACAAACCCAAGCCAGTCATTTAACTTAGATGTTGGTATTTTTTTGTTCCATAATTTATATATATCAATACACTTGTCCAAAACTCTTTCTGTTGTAGTACTATCGATAGCAGAAAGATATACTACGGGAATACCTTTTACTTGAGGTAAGTGGGTTCCCAGTTTATATTCGAACTCCTCTTTATATTCTTTCTTTTTACGAATTAAGTCCCATTTATTAACAGCAATTACCAGACTTCTGCCTTGATCAATAACATAATTTGCAATAGTCAAATCTTGTTGTTCGAGCGCGATTGTTGCGTCTAACATTAAAATTACTGTATTGGCAAACTTAATACTACCAATCGCATCACCAGTCGACATCTTCTCTAGGCTATGCGTTACATTAGATCTTTTTCTAAGGCCTGCTGTATCAATTAACTTAATCTTATTTCCTTTGTAATCCCATGCAATTTCAATTGACTCTCTTGTAATACCAGCCTCAGGACCAGTCAACATCCTATCTTCCCCAATAATAGCATTTACAAAAGTAGATTTGCCAGAATTAGGTCTCCCAGCAATTACTATTTGTAAACAATCCCCTTTAATAGGATCTGATATTACCTCGCCCTCTTCTGTATCAATTTTTTCTGCAATTGCATCATAAAGATCGGCCAATCCCTGACCATGTTCTGCTGAAATTGGCACAGGATTGCCAAACCCCAATTTATAATATTCTTGGTCATGGTTAAATCTTTTTTCTGATTTATTAGCTATAACTATATAATTTTTAGCATATTTCCTAATAAATTCGGCAAAGAATTTATCTGCAGGTGTAATACCGCTCTGATTATCTACTACTAAGCACACTAAATCAGCTTCGGCGATTGAAATCATGGTTTGTTGCATCATACGATGCTCCAGCTTTCCCTCTTCCGACTCTTCTAAGCCAGGGGTATCCACAACAGTAAACTCCATAGGACCAATTTTTGCGTCAGAATATTTTCTATCTCTGGTTACCCCTGGCCTATCGTGTACTATAGCTTTTTTACTCACGCTCAATCTGTTAAACAAAGTTGATTTTCCTACGTTGGGACGACCAACTAGAGCAACAATTTTCTTTTTCATTATAATCTTATTAACACTCATTATTATCCGCTTATTATTAACACGAATCAGATAATATATAAAGACAATATAAAGATAAAATTTAGCGTGGTTTGAACTACTTTCATAAAATACGTTAAAATAACTATACAAAATACATCGTCGCTTAATAAAATTAAGATAATAGTAATCTTTCTATAAACGTTGCATAAAAATAATGTTAGAATGAAAGTTATAGTTTTTCAATTCAAGGTAACAGTTATGAATCATTTTATTCCCGATACAAATTCTCTTTATGGACTAATTGAGGCTGCACGGCATAGTTTATCATCTTCTAGACTTGGTATTATGACGATGCACGAATGGCTTGAACAGTCAACTCATCCTTTTGGCAAAACGCATTTATCTTCTGTAATGAAAGCTAGCCTAGATATTGCTGAAAGACTGACTAGAACCTACAAAAAGCCATCCTTCAACATTACCAAGTGCATAGTAGATGGAAAAGAGCAGGAAATTCATGAACATACTCTGTGTGAAGACGTGTTTTGTCATTTACAGCATTTTGAAAAACCAGAGTACAAGAAATATCAGCCAAAGCTTTTAATAGTGGCGCCAATGTCAGGCCATCATGCTACATTATTGCGGGGGACAGTTCAGGATACCTTGCCGTTTTTTGATGTATATATCACTGATTGGGTTGATGCCAACCAAGTACCTATTACAAGCGGTAGTTTTGATTTGGATTCATTCATTGATTACGTTATTAATTATATAAGATATCTTGGCCCTAACGTTCATGTGCTTGCCGTTTGCCAACCCACAGTACCAGTACTGGTAGCTACGTCGCTGATGTCACAAAATAATGATATCAACGTGCCCAATTCTATAATTCTTATCGGGGGGCCAATTGATGCAAGAAAAAACCAAACCAAACCCGGAGATTTTGCTGAAGATAAAAGCTTAATATGGTTTGATCAAACCCTAATAACCAATGTACCATCCAATTATCCTGGTCACAGACGAAGAGTTTACCCTGGATTCCTCCAACTAGCAGGGTTTATATCAATGAATTTGCAAAGACATGTAGACTCTCATGTTGATTTATTTAAACACCTTATCAATGGAGATAACGAGCAAATTGATAAACAAAAGAAATTCTATGATGAATATTTATCTGTAATGGACTTACCAGCAGATTGGAATCAATTACTCAATCTGCTTTAATGGGTATAGAAGGAGAAAATGATGACATTGCCGCTGTTGGCCAAACTAAAGCAGCATTAAGTTTATGTAAAAACATCCCAGCTAGTAAGAAAAAATATCACCTACAAAAAGGAGTTGGTCACTACGGGGCTTTTACTGGCAGTAAATTTAGACAAGAGATAGTTCCAGCGATAAAAGATTTTGTTTACGCAAATGATCAAAAAGTGTAGTATAGCTTTTTAATTTGTAACAATCTTTAAAATTTAGTATGGAAATAGTCGAAAACACGGAGCAGGTCGTGACTCAAGCAACTACCGTCGACCTCTCGATAATATCCCTTGTAATGTCATCAGATTTAATTGGCAAATCCGTTGTGTTAATTCTGCTTTTTGCTTCAATCTGGAGCTGGGCAATTATTATAAATAAATTAAAATTATTTTCTGCTACCAAGCAAAAAATGAAGAATTTTGAGAACTTGTTTTGGTCTGGGCAGGTTTTAGATGATCTTTATGAAAGAGTAAAAAGGTCTATAGACAATCCTTTATCTGCTGTTTTTGTTAGTGCAATGAGCGAATGTAAAAAAAGTAATAATAAGGACTCTCAAAAACATGACTCCATTAGAATTGGTAACAAAGAAAGAGTATCTGGCTCGATGTATCTTTCCCGAAATAGAGAACTTGAACAACTTGAAACTAAGCTAGGGTTTTTAGCTACAGTTGGATCATCGGCTCCATTTATAGGATTATTTGGTACTGTATGGGGTATTATGCACAGTTTTCAATCCATTGCATCTTCCAAAAATACTACTCTGGCAGTAGTAGCACCAGGTATTGCTGAAGCCCTACTTGCAACAGCTATCGGTCTTTTTGTAGCTATACCCGCAACTATTTTCTATAATTATCTATGCTCTGAAATAGATAGTATTAATAATAAACTTGATGATTTTATTGGTGAGCTACACTCTCTAATTTCAAGAGCAATTGACGAAGAGAAAATGTAACTATGGGAGCATCTATTCAAGGCCGTGAAAATGGTGGTAGAAAACGTCGTAAGCTAATGAATGAAATAAACGTCACTCCCATGGTTGATGTGATGCTTGTGCTCTTGATTATCTTTATGATTACTTCTCCAATGCTTGTCGCTGGCATTGAAGTTGATCTGCCCAAAACAGAATCAGCACCAATTTCAGGAAGTTTTAAGCCTTTGGTTATAAGCATAGATAAAAACGAAGAGTTGTATCTTTTTGAAACTATAATTAGCAAAGATACTCTAATAGATAAGCTTAAAGAAATCACCAAGGAAAATAAAGATACAAGAATCTTTGTCAAAGGCGATAAGAGCATATCGTATGGAGTAATCGTTGAAACAATGTCTCGCATACAAAGCGCTGGGTTTACCAAAGTTGCTCTTATTTCCGACATAAAATATAAATAAATGAAAGAACACGAAGATAAGAAATTTCAAAGAGCTATTATTGTCTCCGCGATCTTACACTTAGTTTTACTAGGCGTATTTTTTTTCGGCT
>JAIOYD010000022.1 GCA_021741285.1 Rickettsiaceae bacterium
GTACGGAAGACACCGACAATGCAAGTCTTTAAAAGAAGAGGAAGGTGTTTTATTTTATTTATTACTTCTTGGTCCAAAATATTAGTTTTTGATAAATATCCTGTGTTATAATAATAAAGCTGGTTTACAAGACGCTTACAATTCTTCGCTGCAGTATAGAAATAAAGTTTTATTGCCCAAGATAGAAAGGCTAAATCATTCATCAGAAAGTATAAATGTTAAAACGCGAGAGTCTCCTAAATACAACAAAATCACTGACGAGGAATTTAATTTGGCCAGAAACTTACTTCCTATAGAAAACAATAGAACTTTTATTGCCGATAATTCAATAATTATACACGAAATCAAATCAATACTTCAACCTTCTTTTCTACAAGTTGAGGACTTAGCGAGACGAGGAGAGTGGACTAATAAAACTCTTTTTGTTTCTCATGGCGGGGTTAAAGGATATTTAAAGCAAGATACACTCAAAAAAAGTTTAGATCCAGTAGCTAAGGAGTATAACACAGAAATATCTACAGTCATCGAGATAGCACAAATGCTATTTTTTGAGGCAATTAATCGTGGTAGTAACGCGAGTAATAAGAAGGATTATACTTGCACAAAAGAATTTATCAAAAAATATCCAGAATTAATAAAACAAATTATTTCTTCACACCCTGAATATTTTATTGATAAATCCCTAGTAAACGGGTGTATTGATAATCCTGGGCTAAGAGCCCAAATAATTAGTCAGTTAGAAAATATCGATATTGAAGGAGAGGGCCTAGCCCCCCATGAACAAAAGAGCTATTGGTATAAATATACTTTAGAAGGGGTAGTTAAACTATTAACTCTGAGATTAGATAGTGCTGGGGTAAAAGATGTTAAAATAATGGTTCCTAAATATTTTTGGGATGATTCTATAGATACGGCCCAAAAATTAATTAGTGAAATTACATCTTTAATTGACGAGAAAATAATTCTAATACCTTTAAATCTTTATGGTATACATTGGGTAGGTATAATAATAAATCCTAATAGCGAGGAAATAAGAATAAATTATATGGATTCAGAGCAGCAAGGAATGCCCAGAATTTTAGAGCACCAACTCGTACATTTATTAATAGAAAAATATCCACAACGTAAGATTAAGTTAGAAATAGCGGTGTTAGAAAAACAAAAATTTAATAATTGTGCACCAGAAGTAATAGAGAACTTTATTGAATATATAGTTGGTGATAGGATGGAGCAAGAAGATACCCTTCTGATACACTTAGCGTTTCGAAGACTCAATTTTATATCCCTAATTTATTTCTAAGAGCTAAATATACTATCTTTAGTCCCGAACCTCTAATACAATAAAAAAGCTTTTTAAAGTTTTAGCTCACAATAGCTTCAACAAATACAGTGAGACTCCTATAGATTAATTTGAATTTTTAAATAATATTATTGCGAAATAATGTTGTTACTATACTTATTACAAGTAACGCAACAAAACCACCCTGCCCAGGTCCCTAGTATGTTTTTTTCCATTTTATTTATTGCTATCTGTAAACAATTTGTTAGTATAGCCAATCAGTTTTGTTAGTATAGCCAATCAGTATTTATTAATTATTTTTAAGAGAGGAATTTATGAGAAGAACCCAAACAGTTTTTGTCTCACGAGGAAATGTTAACATAGAGTATCAATTAGGATATAACCCATATAGGATAGATCCTCTGGCGACAAGCGGTCAAATTAGTTTATTTGGTCCAGCACCAGCTCAGCAAAATGATGGACCGGGGGGAGCAGTAGGAGCTATAGGGGGAGTTGACGTTATTGGAGCTGTAGAAGGCGCTGATGCTGCAAATGACATTGTAGATCTAGCTAGTGATTGCTGCATTATTCATTGAAAATTTTTGTGAGTACCTCCTAACTAATAGGATGTGATTGTATTACTCTTATTGGTTCTGTTGCAAATTTAAGAAAGGGCTATTATTTTACTTCTAAATTTGCAACAGAGTCACTTACACAGTGTATTATAGACTCATATGGTTTTCTATTTTGACTCATAATGATCTTTTACGAACTGATTTAATAATCTAACACCAAATCCAACCCCACCTTTAGGACAAATTGGATTTGTTCCTTTGCGATCCCAAACAACACCAGCAATATCTAGATGCGCCCATTTGATTCTTCTTTAACAAAACGACCTATAAAATGTGCTGCAGTTGAGAGCGCCCCTTTCAGAACTCTGATTAGCGATATCAGCGACTGAGGATTTAATTGTTTCATTATAATCATTATGGAGAGGCATACGCCATAATTTTTCATTTGATTCCAAAGAAGATATAATTAATTTATTAGCCAGATCATCATTATTTGAAAAACACCCAGCATAAGTAGAGCCAAGAGCAACTGCAATAGCTCCTGTCAAAGTGGCTAAATCAATAACACATGCTGGTTTGAAATTTTCTTGTAGATAAGTCATACAATCGGCTAAAACAAGACGTCCCTCAGCATCAGTGTCTAAAACTTCAACAGTTTGTCCAGACATAGTAGTTACTATATCACCAGGTCTTTGAGCACTACCACCTGGCATATTTTCAACTAATCCAACAATACCAACAACATTTACCTTTGCGGTTTCTAAGAGCTAAAGCTTTTATCACTCCTACAACAGCTGCAGATCCGCCCATATCATATTTCATCTCATGCATATTTGCCGCTGGTTTTATCGAAATTCCACCAGAATCAAAAGTCACACCTTTACCTACAAAACATATCGGATCAATATCATCTTTTAAGCCTTTATATTTCCTACTAATTTTGATTCTTTACTAGAACCTTGACCAACACCTAGCAAAGCACCCATTCCAAGATGTCTCATTTGGCTTTCCCCGAGTACTTCCGCCTCAATACCAAGTGGATCAAGCTTTTCTACTATTTTTCTTGCATAGCTTAATACCTACAAAATCTTGATTTTTATCTAACACTCTAGCTTCCGGCGTTTTCATTTTTGATAATCTCACCGCTGGTTCAGGCAATAAAATATAACATTCACCTAATCCAAGGAGGGCAAAATCCTCTAATTTCACCAACGGCTTTTCTTGTTGTTGCTCGTTATAGCTAACCCCATTTTGTTATCATAGAGCTACATTTACGTGTTGAAAGTTAATATCGTAGTAATTAAATTTGGAAAAACTGTAGGATGTATACTTAAGAAAGGTTTAGTTCTAGCCCTTAAGGAATATATGTGATAAGGTGCTAAATATTGATTAAAAAAATAAAGTTTCAACAAAAGCCTAGTTGTTAATAATTGATAAGAAAAAACATAAAATACTAAACATATTTTATTCCTTATTGTTCCATAAATATAAGGCTATATAGGATGATTCTGAGCTTGTATTCAATTTTGAATATCAAGTATACCAAACTTTTCTAAATAAAATTGTTATTTGCTCTTGAAGTAATTTTCAAGCGAACATATATAACAACATGCAAGAACAATTTAACTAAATTTATGAGGTTCAAGATGAATTTTAAACCACTACATGATCGAATCGCTGTTTTACCAGTTCCAGGCGAAGAAAAAACTACTGGAGGAATTATAATTCCTGATACTGCTAAGGAAAAGCCAATGCAAGGTAAAGTTGTTGCGGTGGGAAGCGGTCTTAGAGATAAAGATGGAAAACTAGTTCCGTTGGAAGTAAAAGTTGGTGATATAGTAATGTATGGCAAATGGGGCGGTACAGAAGTAAAGATAGATGGCAAAGATATTGTTATCATGAAAGAAAGTGATGTTATGGGAATTGTTATAAAATAATATCCAAGTCCAAAATTAAACGTACATACATTCAGGAGAAGAAATTATGGCTAAACAAATTAGATACGGCACAAAAGCACGCGAAGAAATGATCAAAGGTGTTAATATTTTAGCAGATACGGTCAAGATAACTCTTGGTCCTAAAGGGCGTAATGTCGCTATAGAACAATCTTTTGGTGCTCCTAGAGTAACAAAAGACGGAGTAACTGTTGCAAAAGCAGTAGAATTAAAAGATGCGATGCAGAACCTTGGAGCGCAGCTCGTTAAGTCCGTTGCAAGCAAGACTGCAGATGTGGCTGGTGATGGCACTACAACTGCTACTATACTAACTCAGGCAATTGTTCAAGGTGGTAATAAGGCTGTTGCAGCTGGTTTTAACCCTATGGATTTAAAAAGAGGTATTGATTTTGCAGTAACTCACTTACTTGAAGAGATAAAGAAAGCAAGCAAGCCTATTAGTTCTAAGGCAGAAATAGCGCAAGTTGGTACAATATCTGCAAATGGTGATAAAGAAATTGGTGAGCAAATTGCTTTAGCGATGGAAAAAGTTGGCAAAGAAGGTGTTATTACTGTTGAAGAAGCCAAAAATTTTGGTTTTGAGGTTGAAGTGGTAGAAGGAATGATGTTCGATAGAGGGTATATTTCTCCATATTTTGTAACTAATTCTGAAAAAATGATAGCCGAACTTGATAGCCCATACATTTTAATTTTCGAAAAAAAGCTTTCAAGCCTGCAACCGATGCTTCCAGTGCTTGAAGCTGTAGTTCAGTCATCAAGACCACTTTTAATAATAGCCGAAGATGTTGAAGGAGAAGCTCTTGCTACTTTAGTTGTCAATAAACTAAGAGGTGGCCTGAAGGTAGCTGCGGTTAAAGCTCCTGGATTTGGCGATAGAAGAAAAGCAATGCTAGAGGATTTAGCTATATTGACTGGTAGTCAGTTAATTAGCGAAGATTTAGGCATGAAACTTGACAATGTAAGTCTTTCAATGCTAGGTAGTGCAAAAAAAATTAAGATCTCAAAAGAAGATACTGTAATTGTTGATGGAGCAGGTGCAAAAGCTGATATAGAAGCAAGATGTTCACAAATTCGTCAGCAAGTCAGCGAGACAACTTCTGATTATGACAAAGAAAAGTTACAAGAAAGACTAGCTAAACTAGTTGGTGGTGTGGCTGTTTTAAAAGTTGGCGGTGCAACAGAAGTTGAAGTGAAAGAAAGAAAAGACCGCGTAGAAGATGCACTTCATGCAACAAGAGCTGCTGTCGAAGAAGGCGTAGTAGCTGGTGGGGGAGCAACTCTGTTCTATGCAGCTAGAGTCTTAGAAAATCTAAAAGCTTTGAACGAAGATCAGCAAGCTGGGGTAAATATTGTGAAAAAAGCAATGCAATCACCTATACGTCAGATAGCAGAAAATGCTGGAGTCGATGGAGCTATTGTAGTCGGTAAGCTTGAAGAGTCTAAGTCAAATACCATGGGCTTTGATGCTCAGAGTATGGAGTATGTAGACATGTTTAAAGCTGGAATTATTGATCCAACTAAAGTGGTAAGAACTGCGTTAATTGATGCTGCTTCAGTTGCGTCTTTAATTATCACCACAGAAGCAATAATTATTGCAGATCCAACTGTAAAAGAAGAGTCGAATGCAGGTGGCGGTATGCCTAATGGTATGGGAATGGGCGGCATGGGTGGTATGGGATTCTAATAAGTTTTACCATCGTTATTTGTTAACCTATTACCTCAAAACCCTCGTCCATCTAATTATAGGCGAGGGTTTTGTGCTAACATGTCTATTATTTTTTACTTAAATCTTTTTCTAGAACAAACGTATGAAAATCCTAAAAAGAATCATTCTTCCCCTATTTATAGTAAGTTCTATAATTCTTAACATGACGCCAGCTTTTGCTGCAAAGTCAAGAAAAGGGCCGTTGAGAAGTTTTGGTGACTACATGCAGATAATAAATCCAATTTTTGCAAGCGGATTTGCTTCGCAAGAAAAAGGATTTGGACATTTTGCTTTGATCTATGGTCAAACATGGGTAACTATGCATAGTGTGAAAATAATGGCAAGTAAAGGTAAGTGGCAACCGAGCAAGAGACCTAGTATTGATGGTAAAAAAGATCGGTTTGATGGTATGCCATCTGGCCACACAGCTTCGGCTTGGGTGGCAGCAGCGTATGTCAGAACTTTTTCCGAGGACTATAAATATCTCTCTATTCCTTTATATATAACAGCTGCAGTTACTGGTTACAGCCGGGTAAAGGCCAAAGAGCACACAACTAGTCAGGTAGTAGTAGGAGCTGCTCTTGCTGAGCTTGTGACTTATATCAATAATAAACTTGATTGGAGCAATGATTATAGATCAACCAATTTCTATTTTGGTGAGAATGAGCTAACAGCAAGCTTTCAGTTTAGGTTGTAATACTATTTAACAATACAAAATCTTTCTCTTCTCCTATCAAGCAAATCTTCTAATTGCTAATTTATCCTAAATAAATATCATTCCTGCTACTGGGTTTTTCAAACTTAAGCTAAATATAGGAAAATAAAATTGCCTAAGAAGATCATTAGAAGTTAAAGGAAGGCTTGACGCAATTGTTAAAGAAACTCTGGCCGTTGCCTGAGATCACGAAATAAATTCGAGATGACCTACGTCGTTCCCCAAAACCTAGGCTAAGAGGTAGAGAGTAAGTCCCGAAAAAACTCTAAACAAGTTTGAGGTGACTTTGTCATAACGTTAACTTTAGTAACCCACCTAAAATATATTATTTATGATAAGGATGATTATCTAGAATAGTTTGAGCCCGGTAGATTTGTTCAAGTAGCATTGCTTTAACAAGTTGGTGCGGAAAAGTCATTTCAGATAGACATAGTGTTAGATGGGCTGTTTTAACTATAGATTCATCAAGGCCAAAAGCGCCGCCAATAATGAAATCTATTGATTTACCAAGCATCATTTGTTTAGCAAAAATAGTGCTAAAGCTCTCGCTGCTGATTTGTTTGCCAGCGAGATCCAAGACTATTATGCATGATCCGTTAGTAATTTTTTCTTTGATTTGCCGAGCTTCATCTTCCTTTATCTCGGCGGGTGAAGATTTTTTTGAATGCTGGAGTGCAGTATCTTTTATCTGCCAGCTGATCATTTTTTTATACTTATCAGCTATCAAAGCAAGCTCACCTGATAATTTTCCTACTGAAATAATTTGAATTTTCATTAAAGGTCAAGCAATAGGCGCTCCGGATCTTCGATAGCTTGCTTTACTTTGACCAAGAAAGTAACTGCATCCTTACCATCAATTACCCTATGATCATAAGAAAGAGCAATATACATCATCGGGCGTATTTCCACCTTACCATTTATAGCTACTGGTCGTTCTTGTGTATTGTGCAGTCCAATAATTCCTGTTTGAGGTGGATTAATAATTGGTGTAGATAATAGTGAGCCATAGACACCACCATTTGTAATTGAAAACGTTCCGCCTGTAAGATCAGACATTGAAAGCTTACCATCTCTTGCCTTTGCTGCTAAAGATACAATTCCTTTTTCTATTTCTGAAAAATTCAGTCTATTAGCATTCCTCAGCACAGGTACCACAAGTCCTTGCTCCGTGCCAACTGCCACTCCTATGTCGTAGTAATGCTTATAAACAATGTCATCACCATCCATTTCGGCATTAACCGAGGGGACTTCTTTTAGTGCATTGACCACGGCTTTGACAAAAAACGACATGAAGCCCAGCTTAACACCGTGTTTTTCTTGGAACGAATCTTTATACCGTGCACGAAGAGCAATTAGTTTGCTCATATCAATTTCATTGAAGGTGCTTAATATAGCAGCGGTATTTTGTGAATCTTTTAAACGCTGAGCAATAGTTTTGCGCAAGCGAGACATACGGATACGCTCCACTGGTTTGTTGTCACTATTGGTTTGTGCTAACTCAGTAGAACCAAGTGGAGCAATAGTATTATTTAAAACATTAAGCACGTCACCCTTATTAATTCTACCATCTTTACCTGTGCCAGCAATATTGGTTGGATTAAGGTTATTTTCAGTTACAAGTTTTTGTACTGAAGGGGGCATTGTAGTAGTTACATCAACCTGCTTGTTTAGTATGGGTGGTTGTGTTACTGGTATAGAGGAAGCTACTGAAGCGGATTCTGGCTTGCCAGCTGCTATAGTACCAGCTTTAATCTTGCCAACAACTTGGCCAACGGTGACAACTTCATCTTCTTTCTTGTCAATAGATTCAAGTATACCTTCGGCTGAAGCACTTACTTCTAACGTAACTTTTTCGGTTTCAAGTTCAAGTAAAAGCTCGTCTACTTTTACAGCGTCGCCTGGTTTTTTATGCCATTTAGCTATTGTTGCTTTTGAAACGGACTCTCCTAATGCTGGTACTATAATCTGAACACTCATAACTTATACTCTCCAAAACTCAAATTTTATTTACTCTTATATCCTGAAATAGTTTCACTTATACAAAACAATATTTCTTTAGTCATATTATAGTCTCCACCAAATTAAGCAGGCTATTTATTAATTCCCAATGCCTCATTGATTAATGACTCTTGCTGTTTGTTGTGAGCATAAAGATAACCCACGGCAGGAGAGGCGGCTTCGGCTCTACCAACAAAACTAATAGGTTTTTTTATGCCCGCTTCATGTAATACAGAATCCATTAGAGGTCGTATAAAATTCCAAGCCCCCATGTTTTTTGGCTCTTCCTGACACCAAACAAAATCCTTAGCTTCTGTATATTTAGAAACAATTTTTGTAACTAAATCTTCTGAGAATGGATATAGTTGTTCAAGGCGAATAATTGCTATATTTTTGATTTTCTTTTCTCTTCTTTCTTCAAGTAAATCATAATAGACTTTACCAGCACAAAAGATAAGTTTTTTAACATTATTAGTTTTAACATCAGTATCAATCTCATCAATTACCGGAACAAAAGATGTATTAGCATCCATTTCCGATAGGTTTGATACAGCAAGTTTATGACGAAGTAATGATTTTGGGGACATCACTATTAGAGGTTTCCTGAATGTCCTAAGTACTTGCCTGCGTAGTAGATGAAAAATTGAGGCTGGAGTTGTTGGGTAAACAACTTGCATGTTATCTTCAGCACACAACTGCAAAAATCGTTCTATCCTTGCCGAACTATGTTCAGGTCCCTGTCCCTCCATAGCGTTTGGCAGTAAACAGACCAGGCCACTCATTCTTAGCCATTTAGTTTCAGCTGAACAAATAAATTGGTCGAACATTATTTGAGCGCCATTACAGAAATCGCCAAATTGAGCTTCCCAAATTACTAAGTGATTTGGGGTCACTAGAGAGTAACCATATTCAAATCCTAGAACGCCGTATTCCGATAAGTTACTATCGGCTACTTCAAAAAATGCTTGAGTTTTTGAGATATTGTTTAGCGGTTCGTATATTGATTTATCCACTTGTGAATGCAGCACTGCGTGTCTATGTGAAAACGTCCCGCGTCCAGCATCCTGGCCGGTTAGCCTAATGGGTATATTTTCTTCTAATAAAGTTGCGAAAGCAAGTTGCTCAGCCGTCGCCCAATCAATGGGCTGGTTGTTATTAACTGTTTCAATTCTAGAAGCAAAGAGTTTTTCAAGCTTATTGTTGATTGGAAATGATGCAGGTATGGTACATAAATTTTTGACCAGTTGTTTTAACTTAGTAGTGGTTACTCCAGTATTTAATGAGTCTTTTTTATTATTTCGTTCAATACCACTCCACTGACCTTCGAGCCATTGAGCTTTAGGTTTGTAGTTTTTTACTTGATTAAATTCCTTATCCAAAAATTCTTTAAACTCTTTTTTTAATGCAAGGTAATAACCATCGTCAATAACCGACTGGGTAACAAGTTGATCAGCATATAATGCTGCTGGAGTTTTTTTGTTTTTAATGACATTATACATGAAGGCTTGTGTATACATCGGTTCGTCACCTTCATTATGCCCATATTTACGATAGCATATAATATCAACCACTACATCTTTACGAAATCTGGCGCGGTAATTACAAGCTAGCTTAGTTGCCATTACTACAGATTCAATATCATCACCATTAACATGAATGATTGGTGCCCCGACCATTTTGGCAACCTCAGTGCAATATCTTCCCGGTCTTGCATCTTCAGCATTTGCTGTAAAACCAATTTGGTTATTGATAACTAAGTGAAAAATTCCACCAACGTCATAAGGTTTTAGTCCAGACATTACTAAGCTCTCGGCAACAACGCCTTGACCACAGAAAGCAGTATCTCCATGGACTAAAATACCAACCACCTTTTTGCGATCTCTGTCTTTACAATCTTGTTTAGCTCTAACTTTACCTGCTACTACTGGATTTACAGCTTCAAGATGAGAAGGGTTGGGGGTTAGAGATAAATGAATTGTTTGCCCGGTTTTTATCACTCTATCAGATGAATAACCCATGTGGTATTTTACATCACCTGCTATATCTAGATCATCTGGAAAAGCACTACTACCTGAAAATTCAGAAAGTACAGCGCGATAAGGTTTGTGCATAACTTTTGTTAGTGTAGATAGTCTGCCTCTATGTGCAAGCCCCAGTACAGCCTCTTCCGCTCCAGAGATTGCCGACTCTTCTATCACAGTGTCTAAACATATTATGGAAGCATCACCCCCTTCAATTGAGAAGCGTTTAGCTCCTGGGAATTTGGTATGAAGATATTGCTCAAAGCCTTCAACTTCAACAAGATCTTTTAAGAATTTTTTTTTCTCATCTGCATTAAATATATGGTGAGTATTAGCTCTTTCAAGCTGGTTATACAACCATTTTCTTTCTTCGCTATTTTCTACATGAGCAAATTCTGCTGCTAAATTACCTGAGTAAGTTCTTTCAAGAATTTCTTTCAGTTCACCGACGGAGCAGCTGGTCAGGTCGCTAAGTTCATTTGTGACATCTACGTTTTGTGATAGGTTCTCTTGTGAGAATCTAAAATCCTCAATATTAAGTTCAAGCTCTGTATGAGTTTTTTTTATTTCAAGACCTAGTGGATCAAGATTGGCCAGATTATGTCCATGTTCACGGTAGCCAGTAATCATGAATTTGGCTCGAAGTTTATTTTCTATATCACTAACATTGATAGGATTAGTAGAAGCCGAGGCCTGTTTTGGTAAGTCCTTGATTATAATTTTTGATGTGCTTTTGAAAGGAGCAGCTTCATGTTGTTCATTAAAAAACCCCACCCAACTTTGATCAACAGAAGAAGGGTCGTTTAGATATTGCTGGTACAATTCTTCAATAAACACCGAATTAGCACCGAATAAAAAACCTGTTTGTTCAAAGTCTTTCCCCACTATAATTTCTCCCATCAAGTCTAAAGTACAATTAGATCATTTTACCTTTGAACGGTAACCTATTGCAAGGATTTTATAGGGATTACAACTATAAAATTACTCGCGACTGATAAAAAACATATAAATTATATACGGTGTAATTATTTATGGCACTGTTACAAATAGCGGCATATAAAAATAAACTAGTCAATATCAATTCAAAATAAAGAGCAGATTATGAACATCTTCAAGCACCGACATTTCAAATACTATATAATCATCTGGGCAGTAAGATGGTATTGTAAATATGGAATCATTTATCGTGATTTGGAAGAGATGCTAACGGAGAGAGGTGTAGAAGTAGATCACTCCACAATTTACCGCTGGGTTCAATATTATGCTCCAAAGATTTTAGATAAACTGAAATGGTATTGGAAACTTAAGCTAGGGCTTAGCTGGAGAGTTGATGAGACCTATATTAAGGTCAAAAATGGGTATATCTTTACAGAGACATAATAAACATGGCAATACGATTGATTTCTATTTGCAACAGCCCCCGAATGATGTTATTCACCACCATTGGACCCATGCACCTATAAGCTCAGTACGTATTGCAGAAACATCATCTGCCTAACTACGGGAGTGTGTTTATCATGGACTAACAGCTTATCATTAAGGCGGATTCTAGTAACTGATCCCAGCTTACCCAGGCTGTTTAATTGTTTTCTTTTCCATTATTAAAGCTCAGAAAAATTTGTTATATAATTTACCTTAGACCTCTTGCATAACCTCTTTAAAGCTCGAAATTATAAATTCCGGCAATTAAGTTGAATCTTAAACCGAACCGTTTTCTTCTATTTCTGTAACGATCGGCGATAATTTTAAATCTTTTAACCATACCAATTACATT
>JAIOYD010000023.1 GCA_021741285.1 Rickettsiaceae bacterium
CGTTGTGCGCTTGATTCCCGTCAATCTGCGAAACTCTTCTTGGGCTTCACACTTTATTTGTTCAAACCTCATCTAATATCCTTGCTTTAAAAGCAACCAGTTTAATCAATCCCTGCGGTTATGCAAGAGGTCTATTATGTACTTCCTTTCTGTTAATATTGTTTCGTACTAACTGTCCGGATTAGTGTAGCCACATCAGTTAGCCAGTTGCTAAGAACTGAAAAAGCACAAGTACAGCTTATCGTGGATAACGCGCTAAAAACAGATCCTGTTAAAGAGCAATTGAAGAAATTCGGGGTAGATCCAGCAGTAGTACAAGGATTAGTTCCACTCGTTACCGAAGTTGGAGCGGAATTGCTTTCCCAGGCCAATATCAATAAAGTACCTGAGTTATATATTGCCTTTACTAAATTATCGGATATTACAAGCCAGGAGAAAGTACAAAAAGAAATTGATCGTTCGGAGTTAAGTGAGGAACAAATTCAAGAACTTGACAAGCAAATAGAGGAGCTTGGGAAAAAAAAGAATGTAGTTTTGTCAGGAATGATTGGTTCGGTAGCTGAGGTTGTCTTGGAAGATAATGTACTCAATAGTGTACGTGACAATATATCTAATTTGCTGGATAAAAATCAAGAAGCTATTAGTGGAATGGTTGCGCATAATCTCGAGCAATTGGATAAAGCCAGTTTTCCTGGGCAGCTACTAATTGGCGTAGACCCAAGCTTTGCCAAAAACACGGTAACAGCAGTGACTGGTTTAGTCAGTGTGGTATTAAAAGAAACCTCAAATGAACAGATCAAGAGTTTAGTTGCAAGTGGACGTAGTCTGTTAACTGCATCAGAGGAAGAAGCTCCCGCATTAGTTCAAGGACTAGTTAGTCAGGGAATGGCGATTCTGGGTAATACTAAGATAGCGGCATCTCTCCAGAATGTGGGTACGATTTTAGAAAAGTCGAATACTGATATTGCTAAAATAGCAGTTAATGCCATAGAAAATACTACGCTCAAAGGAGTTGTTACTGAAGAACAAATCAATGATGTTGTGCCGATAGCAACAAAGGTAGTAGGGGCTGTATTAAGTAGTATCCAAGATATTACTACTATTGTTACTAAATCTCAGGAATTGGTGGCTAATTTAGATAAAACTACAGAAGGACTAACAGCTCAACAGGCTGATTCCTTTGGTATGATAATAGATAGCCTGAATAATATTGTTACTAAACCAGGAATTAGTCAGGCTTTATCTAAGGATTTGCCAGCATTTTTAGAAAAAATAGAGATAGCCTCCCTAAAATCGCCCTTGATCTTGTAAAGAATTCTCCGGATTTAGCAGCTCAAACAAAAGAACTTGGAGTTTCTGATGATTTAATTAAGGATGTAGCAAAACTTGGCGTTGATATATTAATTGATGCAGCGCCCATGGTTGATAAACTTGCTCAGGCAACGTTAAAAGAAAAAAATCAACTTGTTACTATAATTTCTGATATAAGAGATTTAGCAAATGCTCCAGAAGAAAACCAAAAAAAAGCTGTGCTAAAAGTTGTTTCAAACATTATAAGCTTAAAAGAAAGTAGCCCAGATTTGAGAGATATTTTTGATAAAGAGCTGCCAGTATTATTAGAGAAAAATCAGGAACAATTAGCGAAAGTAATTGATGGAGTAATACATACTAAGGCAGGACCGGGGTTAAAACTCAAGACAGAAAAAATTATTAAAATAGTTGCAGATAATTTGCCGGCTGTAACTGAGCTTGCAGATCTTTATAGTAAAGGTAAGTATGCAGCAATGTTTCCCAAAATTGTAAAATTAGCTTTTAAGAAAGATGTTTTATCAACAGTGATAGGTACTTTGTCTAGGATTAGAAAACATAAAGCACAAAAGAAAAAAGAGGCGGTAGAAGATGTTATTGGTGAAACGATACAAAAAGATGTAGACAAGGAGTCATCTGTAACTTCTTCTCCACAAAAAGTTACTCCTAGGGAAGGTACTAAAACTAGCAAACAAATGGATAGTATTCCAGAAGCTGAGAAAAGTGACCTTGACCGTCTTAAACATATTAGAGAAAAAATGGATAAGCACGTTGGCCCATCCAATCAAACGCGTCCTGTAATTTCAAGTACTAAACAGAAAAAGTTGACATCAAAGGCGAAGTAGAAGGGTGGAGAAATTATATTACAGCTCTTGCCAATTAGATCCAAAACTAACTGTGGTATCTATTGCAACATCTAGTAAATAAGCATTCTGCATGGTTGATTTAATGATTGTCATAGCAGATTCCACTTCAGATAATGGGGATTCAAAAATTAATTCATCATGTATCTGGAGTATCATTTTGGTTTTCATATTGTTGGCGGATAGTCGTTTATCTAGCACTATCATTGCCACTTTTACAATATCAGAAGCTAAGCTTTGCATAGGTGCGTTAATCGCCGCACGCTCGCTGAAGGATCTAAGAGTATGATCTTTGCTGTTAATATTAGGAAGAAAACATTTGCGCCCCAGTAAATTTGAGACGAAGCCATGCTCTTTTGCAAATTCAATAGTTTCACTCATGTATTGTTGAATGCCTGGATATTCTTTGAAGTATCTTTCAATATAAGTAGCGGCTTCTTTTCTAGATATATTGAGCTGCCGTGCTAGGCCAAAGGCACTAATTCCATAAATAATGCCAAAATTAATTGCTTTGGCTTTGCGTCGCACCTCTGGCTCCATAGTTTCAATTGGTATGTCAAAAATCTGGCTGGCTGTTTGAGTATGAATATCTCTATTTTCTGCAAATGCTTGCTTAAGCTGCCCAATATTTGCTACGTGAGAAAGGATACGAAGTTCTATTTGAGAATAATCAGCTGAAATTAACTTCATTCCAGGTGAGGCAACAAATGCAGCTCTGATTTTATTTCCTTCTTCTGTTTTGATGGGTATGTTTTGCACATTTGGATTTATTGAACTTAACCTCCCAGTAGTAGTGGCGCATTGTAAGAAAGTTGTGTGAATTCGTCCGGTGGTTTTATCAATTTGTTTTGGTAATGTATCGGTATATGTATTTTTTAGCTTACAGAGGTGTCTATAGTCTAGAAGCAGCTCTGCTACTTCATAACCTTCTATATTAAGTTTCTCAAGGATGTCAACATTAGTTGAATATGATTTAGATTTTCCAGAAACCTTACCGAACGGCAATTTCATCTCGTCAAACAAAATAAGTCCAAGCTGTTTGGGAGAAGAAATATTGAATTCTTTGCCAGCGAGGGAATAAATCTTTTTTTCTATAGTTTGTATTTTTTCTCCAAGCTCCATGGACAGGCTCTGTAAATACTGAACATCTACTTTAACCCCTATTTTTTCCATATCATGTAAAATATAACACATAGGTAAGTCAATTGAATCATACAGATGCAAGGCTTTATTTACAACAAGCTTGCTGGTCAAGTTATTGTAACAGTCAATGAAGTGGGCAGCGTAGTACGTATTTTCAGTTGGCCTAGAGCCGGAATATATTTCTATAATATCCAATAATTCATGAGCTTTATTTCCAGCGTTTAGGACATAATCCATGAGCATTAAATCATCGAAGGATGCTAAAGTTTTAACTAAAGATGGATCGACTAGCTGCAATAAAGACTTTAAATTATAGGTAATTTTCTTAATAGCCTTATTTGAAAACAGAGAATGTATTTTCTGTTTAATTTCACTATCTTCTAATTTAATACTTGAATAAGAAAATAAATCATGTAAGTCATGTTGGTCTTGATAATTAATATTATATAAATCACCGCCTGCGGTTAAAATCAAATTATGTTTTGAATCATGAACTCTATAAAAAATTGCAACTACTCCAAGTTTTTGTGCTTCAATAAGTAATGGTTCAAGTTGCTGAGATTTATCTATCTTTATTACTTTTAAAGTGTTTTTTTTCTCAGCCAAAATTGGATCAATTAGTGCGGAATTTTCTATCTTAAGATGGAAGAGGTTTTCTATCCTTTTATGTAGAGATTTAAAGCCATATTCGTTTAAGAAATTTGATATTTGATTGCCACTAGGAGAGTTCCAATGAAAATTATCTAAATCTTGTTCAATTTCAACATTTTGATTTAAACCAACTAATAGCCAAGAGAGTTTAGCATTTTCTAGATTATCTTTTAATAGATTTTGCCATCTAGGGTTCTTAATAAGATCAATAGAATTTATGATTCCATCTAGAGTGCCATATTCGTTAATTAACTGCGCAGCAGTTTTAGGTCCAATACCAGCAACCCCAGGAATGTTATCAGATTTGTCTCCTATTAGAGCCTGAACTTCTCTTACTTTTAGTGCTCCGACACCAAATTTAGCTATAATGTCTTCTTCAGTGATATATTTAGCTTTTGCTGGATCATACATTTTTACGAACCCATCGACTAACTGCATTAAGTCCTTGTCTGAAGAAATAATTATTGCTTCTCGCTCTGTAGAAGATGCTTTAGTAGCGAGTGTCGCTATAATGTCATCTGCTTCAAATCCAGCTTTGGAAAGATGCTTGAAATTTAATGCCTCAGCTACAGCTCTTACCAAGTTAAGCTGCGATACCAAATCTTCTGCTATAGAAGGTCTATTTGCTTTATAATCTTTATATATATCATGTCTAAAATTTTTGCCTGCATGATCAAGAACAATAACAGCATGTTCTGGCTTAAAATCGTTGATCAATTTTATAAGCATCGAAGTAAACCCGTAGATAGCTCCAACCGGAGCGCCATTTGGGGATGATAAAGGAGGTTGGATGTGATAAGCTCGGAAAATAAAGCCATAGCCATCTATTATAAGCAAGGGTTTATTTTTTATGCTACCCATATTATTTTTGTTTAATTATTGAATTTGCACTTTCTAATTCGCTTTGCGTATTCACCCCAATCACTAATTCATGATCTGTTGACTTATAGTAAGATACTTTTTCACCGGCCAAGGCGCATATTTCAATAATATTAGTTAAAAATAGTTCTTTGCCAATATTGTTAGGCTCAGATACAATGCATCTATCTATGTATTTTGCGAGTATTCCAGGAGCAAAAGCCATAATCCCGGAGTTACAAAGAGTTACTTTCTGCTCTTCCGGTGAAGCAAATCTTGATTCAACAATTTTTTGAAAATTACCTGCTGAGTCTAAGATAATGCGCCCGTATTGATTTGTTTTTTTATACTCAAAAGCTAATGTTACCACTTGCGAGTTAGTTTTATCAAGATGGTCAAATAACCCTCTAATAATATCCGGTGTTATTAATGGATTATCTCCATAGATAACGCCAATATTATCTTCATTATTAAACAAATTTTTTGCTACAAATACGGCGTTCGCCGTTCCCAACTGCTCTGTTTGATTAACCAGTTTACAGTGATTGCTAAACATGTGTAAATATGGATCTAGATGTTTTGAGTATACCAAAACCAGGTCGTTCGAAACCTGAGCACAGTTAAGTATAACTCGCTCAAGCATAGGGATTCCTCCAACTTTGTGCATTACCTTCGGCAAGGAGGAATTCATTCTACTTCCTTTACCTGCAGCTAATATAATTATTTGCATTTATTTAACTTCCATTTGATAGCTTGTTAAAAACTTCTTCTGAAAATTCGTAATTTCCAAATACCTTCTGTACGTCGTCACTTTCTTCTAAAGCATCTATAAGTTTCAACAATTTTGTAGCCTTTTCTTCGTCATCAATCGTAATAATATTTTGTGGTCTCCAACCGAGTTCAGATTCAACAGGGTCACCATAGTTTTTTGTCAAAAACTCAAGGCAATCTGAGAATGATTCAATATCGGTGTAAATAATATGTTCAGTTTCAGTGGACTCAACATCCATAGCCCCAGCTTCAATAGCTGATTCTACAATATCATCATTTGAGGCAACAGTTTTTGCAAACTCTATTTTACCAACTCTATCAAACATAAAGCTAACGCTACCATTTTCAGCTAGATGGCCACCATATTTAGTAAAAGCGCTCCGAACTTCTGCAACTGTTCTATTCTTATTGTCAGTAAGGGTTTCTACAATAATTGCAATGCCACCCGCCATGAATCCTTCGTATCTATTTTCACTGTAATTATCTAGATCGCTTGGATCGGATGCTTGTGCTAAGCCTCGATCAATTCTCTCTCTTGGAAGGTTTTGGCTTCTAGCGGCAGAGATGCTATTTCTTAATCTAGGATTAGCGCTTGCATCTACTCCGCCAATTTTTGCCGCCGTAATTATTTCTCTGACTAATTTAGTAAATAGTTTTGCTCTTTTTTTATCTTGGGCGCCTTTGCGGTGTTGAATATTTTTAAATTTCGAATGTCCGGCCATATTTTAGCTATGATCTTAAATTATACTGGTGTTATTTTAAAGAATTGTCCAAAGAAGGCAAGTGATAATATGTTCTTCTAATTGTTACTTGTCACTTGTCTATTATCTATCTATAGGCTTCGCTCCTCGTGCCTTGCACTAAGTAGCATTGAATTGACTATAGTAAACATTTCTTACTTTTAGAAAAATATTTCTTATTATTAATCTTTCTTTATTTTTGATTTAGAAAACTTTATTATTTAGGAGTCTCTCTAATTTGGGAGATTATATGTATAACAAATAAATAGGAGGAAATAATGCCAAATTATGATGTGTATAGAGATAAGAAGAAGAATTGTATAGAGTTTTGTATAGAGTTTATGAATAAGCTTTCACAACGGATATACGAGCCAGATGACTTGATAAAAGAAATAGGTAAATTAAGAAGCGGATTTAAGTATTGGATCGATGGAGAAGATGAGTACTCTGTTGCTAGCACACGTTTACTTAAGAGGGCGATGTATGAGAAAATAAAATCTTCAGATATTAAAGGAGGAGTCACTATATCGGAAAATCTGGATATAATAAAAAAATATGTCCATAAGCATGGGGATGCGAATGGAATCACAAAAATATTAGTCAAGTGCTCTGAGGATCCTATACATAAAGAAGCAAAAGAAAAAGCTATAGAAGCGACCGAATTCCAAGTTTCAAAATACGGACTACAAAACTCTGATCCTATCGGTCTACCTAAATATTGTTCAGAGGAAATCGAAAAGTATGTAGCATATGAATATTTTTTAGGTAAGATGGGCTCGAAAGCAAAGGGTGGCATACTATATTAGATGAGCAGTACGCAAATCATTCTGGAGTACATAACTATTCCAACGATCGTACAATATCATTCAATACAGAAGTAACGGGAGATTTGCTACTAGAAGATTCTTAATATATATAGAGTAAACTGTTCTGAAGTCCTGGCGAAGAGAGATTTTGTAACTTCCACATCAGGGCGCATGAGTGTTGCAAATTCTATAATACAAGCTTTAAACTAAAAATATCTTTATAGTATTAAAAGCTTGTAAAAATGCAGTAATTTATTGACGTTTTGTTGAGATGAGTCTATTTTGATGTCTAGTGGAACAAAAGACGATATTAAGAAGTTAAAGATATTGTTTGATAAGTGTGGCAAGGGTAATAAATTACATTCATTCTACTTCTAAAGGAGAAACAAAAGCTGGCTTGTTTCAGTTAAATAACTATTAATTTGTATGATTAGAGAGCAGTGCACCAGTAATGTATGATGACCTAGTAGCGTTTTTGCCGCATCTATATTTTATTCTAAAGGGTGTCACTGTTACGTTAAAGTATAGTGTGATATCGGTATTTTTAGGGCTTATTATCGGTACGATCTTAGCATTTTTAAAAGTAATTGACCTCAAAATCCTAAGATTGGCCGCTCATGCATATACTTCTATATTTAGAGGTACACCACTTCTTATTCAGTTAACGATAATATACTTTGGGTTACCCGGCCTTATTGGTCTTAAGCTAAGTGTTTTTGCAGCAGGGGTAATTGCTTTTTCATTAAATTCAGGGGCGTATGTTTCAGAAATAATCAGAGCTGGAATTGAATCTGTTGATAGAGGTCAAGTTGAAGCAGCAAAAGCCCTGGGAGTTTCTCCGGTGTTGCGGATGAAGGACATAATATTACCACAAGCATTTAGAAGTATTTTGCCTGCTTTAGTAAACGAACTCATCAATTTGGTAAAAGAATCATGTCTTATATCAGTTATTGGAGAAATGGACTTGATGAGAAGAGCTCAGGTTGTATCAGCAGAAACTTATACCTTTTTTACTCCGATGTTAACATCAGCTGCGGCTTATTACGTGATGGTGTTGATTATCAGTAGCTTTGCTTTGCTTTTAGAAAAAAGGCTGGCTCTATGATAGTGCTAGAAAAAGTTACTAAGAAATTTATTGATAATACTGCAATTAAAAATATCAATCTAACGTTTGATAAACGAGAAACTACAGTTATTATCGGTCCGTCCGGGAGTGGTAAATCTACATTACTTCGCTGTATCAATAATCTTGAAAATCCGACTAGTGGCACTGTTACAATTAATAGCAAAAAACTTACTAGAAGAAATAGGGGTAAGTTGTGTTTTAAAATTGGTATGGTCTTTCAGCAATTTAATTTATTCCCGCATATGTCGATTTTAGAAAACTTGACATATGGGCCATTAAATGTACTGCATACTAGTAAAATTGAAACTCAAGAAAAGGCTAGAAAGTTACTTGAGAAATTTGGTATTCTAGAGAAAGCAGATGTATCTCCGCTAAAACTATCAGGTGGACAGAAACAACGAGCAGCTATTTGTAGAGCTTTAATGATGGATCCAGAAACAATGCTCTTTGATGAACCAACTTCTGCGCTAGACCCTGAAATTGTGAAGGATATTATTGAAATAATCAATAATTTAAAGCAACATATGCAGATGATAGTAATTACTCACCATATAAAATTTGCTAAGATTATCGCAGACAGAATCATTTTTATGGATAAAGGATTAGTGCTGGCTGATCAACCAGTCGATGAGTTTTTTACTAAACCAGCTTCACATCGTGCAAAATTATTCTTAGCTAATGTTGGCGACCTAATATAATTTTTTACAAAAAAAATACTTTTCCTAGCTTCTCATAAAATTCTTTCGTCTTCTTGGAATAACTACTATAGTTGTAGTTGGTTATTAGATTCTTCAAGTAGAGGTAGCAAAATATGCAAAATCATTTTGGTTATAAACTAGTTGCGGTTTTAGACATGAACACGTTGAAGCTTTTTAAAGCGGAGGGTTTAAAAATCACAGAAGTGGTAGGGAAATTTCAGCTTCATGAGAATGAAGAACGTAATATTGAGAGGCATGAAAGTTTGAGAGGCAACAAATCTGGCTTATCTGCATTTCATGATCCTCACACTTCTAAAAAGGATATTGATTTGCATGGCTCATCAAGAGCGGCTATCGAGCATATTAATCAGATTTTTGTAAGCGACTCAACTTATAAAGAGTTGTACATTATTGCGAGCTCAAAACTACTTGGGCACATGAGACAAATGATGAATGGCAACTTAAAAAAATTAGTCACCAAAGAAGTAAATAAAGATCTCATTCACCACAGCACTAAGGATATTGAGAAAGCAATATTTGCTTGAATATTAGTATAAGTAGGTAGATATATCAGTAATAAGAAAAGTATGCGTTATTGGTTCCGGGGTTATGGGAAGTGCTATTGCTGCACAAGTTGCAAACTCACGCACTGAGGTAATATTGCTTGATATAGCAGATGAAAATTCATCAAACCCTTCAAATATCGTGGTTGTAGCTCTTGAGAAAATGCAATCACAAAAACCAGCGCCTTTATCGCATCCAAGTCTAGCAAAATATATCACTGTAGGAAATCTGCGTGATAATTTAAATCTTATATCAGAGTGCGATCTTATAATTGAGGTGATTATTGAAAGATTGGATATTAAGCATAACTTATATAAAACACTACTTCCATATCTTAAAGATAGTGCAATAATAGCTTCTAATACTTCAACATTACCGCTTGCCAAGTTGAAAGAAAAATTACCTGAATCAGTTCAACTCAGATTTATTATTACCCATTTCTTCAATCCTCCTAGGTATATGGAGCTTCTTGAATTAGTGTGGGATGTGAATAATGATCGCTCGATAATTGAGCCTGCTGAAGAATTTATTACTAAAAAACTAGGCAAAACAATTATTCATTGCAATGATACACCTGGGTTTATTGCTAATAGGATAGGGTGCTTTCTTCTTGAGTTTACGGTAAGAAAAGCTATTGAAAAAGAACTTAATCCAGCATTAATAGATCAGATATTTACAAAGCTTCTTGGGTTCCCTTCAACAGGTATTTTTGGTTTATATGATTTGATTGGTCATGACGTTATGGCGTTAATCTCAAAGTCATTAACTGGCGCGCTTGATATACAAGATAAGTATCATGAAATATACACTGAGTCAGAGATACTATCCGTGATGAAATCAAGGGGTTTACTAGGGCGTAAATCTGGCGGGGGTTTTTATAAAGTTACAAAAAGCCACGGTCAAGTTATTAAGCAAATATTCGACTTTAAAAGCTTAGATTATGTTGAGCTTAAGTTAACTGAGACTCCAAAAACACTAGAAGAATTATTTAATAAGAATGATATATAGTGATTTTTTCAAGGAAATATTAGCTAACTTTTTCTCTTATGTAACAAGTCTTGTGCCAGAGATATCTGATTCAACTGAAGATATTGATAAAGCCATGAAGCTTGGATATAGCTTGAAATATGGTCCATTTGAGTTGCTTGATTCTTACATGCCAAAGGACGAAATTTGGCTTAAAGGAATAACAAATAACAAGGTAAAAAAACAAGCTACAAATAAGTCAACATGGCAAGATGGTGCAAAAATATTGCTATCAAATGATTCAGCTGATTTATTTGAATATAAAAACAACCATTTTTTTGTTATTAAAACTAAGATGAACTCTTTAAATCATCAGGTTTTTGATTTAATCATAGATTCAGTAAAACTCTCGGAAGATAAGTCTTCGAGGCTAATAATTCATCCTGGGAAGAGTAAACATTTTTCAGCTGGTGCGGATATTAGATTATTTTATGAACAAATAAGTAACAGGAATTTTAAAGCTATAGAGCAATTCATTGACCTCGGTCAAAAAGCAATGCTCACTCTGAAATATGCAGCCATTGATGTGATATCATGCGCCTACGGTCTTGCCCTTGGTGGAGGTTGTGAATTATTGCTACATTCTCATTGTGTGGTAGCACATCAAAACTTAAATGCAGGATTAGTTGAGCTAGGTGTCGGTCTTATTCCTGGTTGGGGAGGGGTTAAGGAAATGTTCTTACGTTCCGAAAATGATAAAAATCGGCTTATACAAAACCTACGAAACATCTTGGTACAATATCAATCTGCTTCGAGTGATTATTTCGCTCTGGAATATAATGTTAATTGTAATTTCAATATGAATATTGAAAACATAATGGCAGAAGCTATTGAAGTAAAGCCTGTAAAACGAATTACCCCTAATAGTGTTAACTTACCAAGAATGAACCTTGCAAGCGAAATGGATACAGCAAATTTCGATAACATCACTGGTGAGGTGCTAGAATTTTTTCAGAAGATAATTGATATAGGCAAAATCGATGAATCTACTTTGCTAAATATGGAAAAAGAGAAATTTCTGCAGATGGCTGCAAATCCAGCAAGTCTTGAAAAAATTGGCAGATTATTGGCTACTAAGTAGAAAAGCGCTATTTTTAGTACTTACAGTATCTTATTTGTCAAATAACCAATTCATTAGATCTCTTGCATAACCTAATTCTAAGCAGTAATTTTTTTGTCAAACTTAACTTCCGCTTCACATTTCGATTTACTACATTGCGGTGCTTAGTTGTATTTTCCCTAAAAATTCTCTACTTAGTCTCTTCGTCAGAAGTCTCTTTAGCTGAATTAGCAAGGGATTTTACTATATAAACTACTTAGGAAATCCATAAGAAAATGGTATAATTAGCGTATAAAGCTTATGGATTTTAAATTATGCCTATAGAAAAT
>JAIOYD010000024.1 GCA_021741285.1 Rickettsiaceae bacterium
TAGCTGGAGGAGTGGAGGAAAGTACTTGAGGCATAGTAGACTCCTTGTAATATTGGGTTACAGGCCAGACATTCCTGGCCATTCATTACAAGATAACATTTTTGGAAGGCAATTTTGCGCAGTTTTTAAAAAGCGACACACTTATTCAGTGAGTCGGCTTAGTAATCAATCGTTTTAATTTGTCCGTCATTGGAAATTCTAGTTAGCACATAGTTCTGCACCTTTTCAAACGCTTTTGTTTCGATTTGACGAACTCTTTCTTTAGAAATATTATATTGAGAGCTCAAAGTGTCAAGTGTCAGCGGAGAGTCATTAAGTTTTCTTGCAGTTAGGATTTGTACTTCACGTTCATTCAGTTCGCCCAAAGCTTCTGATAAAATTTGTGTTTTGTTTACCAAGATTTGTCTACGAGAAAGTATATCTTCTTGAGAAGGCTTTGATTCTGGTAGTAGCTCTAACATTTCGCTACCAGAATTATCACTATCATTATTTATGGTGCGATTTAAGGACAGGTCCGGCCCTGAAAGTCTTTGGCTCATTTCGTTGACTTCCCTTACAGTAACACCCAGTTCATCAGCTATAGCTTGATAATCACCTTCATTAACTGATCGTGAGTACATGTTAGTAATTTTATGTTTAATCTTACTAAGGCTAAAGAAAAGCTTTTTTTGTGCCGATGTAGTACCAATCTTAACTAAAGACCAAGATTTAAGCACGTATTCTTGGATGGATGCTTTGATCCACCACATTGAATATGTTGATAATCTATACCCAAGGTCTGGATCGTATTTCTTTACCGCTTGCATCAAGCCTATATTACCTTCGGAAACTAATTCAGTTATAGGTAACCCGTAATTTCTGTACCTCATCGCTATTTTTGCCACAAGTTTCAAATGGCTAGTAACTAGCTTATGGGCTGCCTCAAGGTCCTGATTTTCTAGGTAGGCTTTTGCCAGCAGAAACTCTTCTTCCTTTGTTAGAGAAGGAATTTTATTAATTTCGCGTAAGTACATACTAAAACTAGCTTCGGAACTAACCGCTGGTAAGTTTTTTATATTTGACATCGAGTACCTTCGTATTAATTTAACTACTAAAATTGTAACACATGAATCTGTTATCAGTCAAGGTCTGAGAAGCTGATATCCAGGATTTCAAAGGCTTTATCACCTTTCGGAGTAGAAACTTCTACAATATCTCCTATAGACTTGCCGATTAGAGCTTTGGCAAGAGGAGATTTTGTTGAGATCCTGCTCTTTGCTATATCTGCTTCATATTCGCCTGTAATATGATAAGTAGATTCTTCTTCCGTATCATCATCAATTAGCTTTACGGTCGCCCCAAACTTTACACTATCTGCTTTTAGTTTTGAGGTATCAATAATCTCAGCTCTAGAAAATTTATCTTCTAAATCTAGAATTCTGCCTTCAATAAAGCTCTGCTTATCTCGGGCTGCGTGATATTCTGCGTTCTCTGATAAGTCGCCGAATTCTCTTGCTGTAGATATAGCTTCAATTACAGCGGGACGCTCTACTGATTTTAGTTGTTTTATTTCTCTCTCTAATTTTTCATACCCTTTCCTGGTAATTGGAAATTTGTCCATAGTTATTAGTTCTTGTTTATGTTAAGATCTCAGAGTATATTTATACCTATATATTTTGTCAAATCTGCTTTGAAATTCTATTATGTATAACACAGAGTTAAATTTCGAAATACAACGCAAAGTGTTTCACCTTTGTAGCCTAATTTTTCCTATTGCCTATTTATTCATCCCTAAAATGATAATGGCCCTTACTCTTGCAGTTATCGCTGGTATCACTCTTTACTTAGATATATCTAGGCATTATAACCCAAAAATTAAAGAGCTTATAAAAAATATTTTTGGAAAAATTATACGAGAAGAGGAGGATAGTGGACAATTTGTTTTAAGTGGAGCTAGTTACATGGCTCTAGGTTTTTTAGTTAGTTGTTTGCTTTTCTCAAAAGGATTAGCGATTACTTCGTGGCTCGTTTTGATAGTTTCAGATTGTTTTGCTGCTATTGTAGGTATGAAATATGGCTCACCTTTGTTCAACGGAAAATCCTACGCGGGTGCTTTCTCATTCTTTATATCGTCCGTATTAATTAGTGTCATGACGTATTTTATTATTGGTTATAGCACGAGTTTTGTCATTATTTTGATTAGCTCATTAGTAACCACGATAGTTGAATTCTTTTCAGATCAAATTAAGGTTAATGATAATTTTTCTGTTCCATTAACGTACGCTTTAGTAACGTTTGTCCTCAGCCTTATGGTATGAGGCTTCCTCTAGAATTTTATAATCATTTAAGAAACGCTGTTCGTATATCAGATATAGTGCGTTTGAGAATTTTGCTTACAAAAAAGGGCAATGAATATCTTGGAGTATGTCCATTCCATGATGAAAAGACTCCATCTTTCACAGTGAATGATGTAAAAAGGTTTTACCATTGTTTTGGTTGCGGGGCGCATGGAGACGTTATTCGCTTTGTTGCCGAAACTAATGGTATTAGTTATAAGGATTCGGCAATAAAAATAGCCCAGGAAAATGGTATAGAGTTACCAAAATTATCTCCGGCACAAGAAAGGGTATATGAAGAAGCTGACCAGATATATAACATACTTGAACTTGCCTCGCAATTTTTTGTTGATAATCTTAGCGCTGAAATTAGATCTTATCTTAGCAAAAGAGGGTTAGGAGATAACACTATAAACGATTTTACTATAGGTTATGCTCCTGGAGGCGGAGAACTGGAGAAGTTTTTCGAAAAAAAATCAATACCGCTTAAGGATTTATTAAAATCTGGTCTTTTTGGTAAAAAAGAAGATGGTAGGATATATGAAGTTTTTAATAAACGTATTATGTTTCCCATAAAGAATAGCTATAATAAGATGGTGGCTTTTGGCGGGAGGGCAATTGGTGAGGCGATGCCTAAGTACATTAATTCTCCTGAAACCGTAATATTTAAAAAATCTGAAACTATGTATGGAGAAAATCTAGCTACAAGTCATATATACAAAGACAATTATGCTATCCTTGTTGAAGGATATATGGATGTAATAGCGTTGCACCAGGCTGGTTTTAAGCAAGCCGTGGCGTGTCTGGGCACGGCTGTGACTGAAAGTCATATACAGAGACTTTGGCGTACGTGTGATGAAATTATAGCATGTTTGGATGGTGATAATGCTGGAATAAGAGCCAGCGGCAGGATAATTGATCTAGCTATTCCAAGTATTACTGCTGATAAATCGATATCATTTGTTCAATTACCTGATTCCCTCGATCCAGATGATTTAATCAAATCTGGTGGTAAAACAGCGTTTCAAAAAGTTTTGACCGGTAGAATTGGTCTGTCTGAAATGATTTGGAAAAGAGAGTTTCACGGTAAGAATTTTAACACAGCAGAATCTAAGGCTAGTTTAGAGAAGCATCTTGATAGCTATACATCTCTTGTGAAAGACAATGTGCTTAAAGCAAATTTTAGACGTTATTTTAAAGATATGATTTGGACAAATCTTATAAGAAAAAAATCTTCTAAGGAATATGAAAAATCATCTATCGCTAATGAGATGTATGTTGCAAAACAATATACGGAAATAGAGTTCTCAGAATTTGCAATATGTGCTTTTATGGTAAAATTTCCTCAAGTTGCTCTAGGAGTGGCAGAAGATATAACGCTTGTAGACGAAGAGTTAAACGACTTTAAAAATTGGATGGTTGAATTCATCAATATCCATGCTGAACATGGAAATATTACGCTAGAGGAAGTAAAAAAAACTAGATTTTTTGATACTTATTTAGTATTATCTGCCCCAAATAATTTGTTCTTAGATACTAGTTTTTTAAATAAAACAGACATTGATCAAAAACTAGCTTTTGAGTTGCTGTGCAAAAAGCACTATCTGTTGCTATTAAAACAAGAATATGTTGAGGTATCAAAAGGTGGTTTTGATGATGTTCAGTCCAAGTCTTTCTCTTATTTGAAGGAAATCCAAAAGATTTCTAAAGAACTGATCCAGCTAAGCGAGAAATTTATAAATTAACCTGAATTTGAGAACCCGAATGATAAAAGAAAAGAAGGTAATTAGCACTAAAGAAAAGAAGGTAATTAGCACTAAAGAAAAGAAGGTCCAAGACTTGGATAATCTAGTGTCTACAAGTAAAAAAAAGGGTTTTGTTACTTATGACGAGCTAAATAAATCTATTCCAGCTAACAAGAAGCTTTCTGTTGATGAGCTCGAAAATGCTATTTCCAAATTCTCGGAAGCCGGAATCGATATTATTGAAGAGGATGATGAGGACATAAAGCTTGATATTAACGTTAATGAGGAATTGACTGTTTTCAATAGAATAGCAGACCCTGAAGAAGAGAGTGAGGAAGAAGATTTAGGCTCTACGGATGATCCAGTTCGTCTGTATTTACGTGATATGGGTGGCGTTGAGTTGCTATCTCGTGAAAATGAGATTGAAATCGCCAAGAGAATAGATGAAGGAAAAGAGTTGATGCTCAACTCTTTGTGTGAAAGCCCATTAGCAATGAAACGCTTTATCAAATGGTTTGAAGATCTTGTAAACGAAAAAATCATGCTTAGGGATTTGATAGACCTCGAAGCAAATATGGGGAATGATGACCCTTTAATTGTCGAAGATGAAGAGACCGAGGACGAAGAAGAAGGCAGAGGTGACCATACGAAATCTGGTCTAGAGGAAGAAGAAACCTCAACTTTATCGATTTCTGCGATGGAAACGGAGCTCCTTCCTGCCATTACTGATAAGATGGAAAGCATTGCAAAATTATGCGACGCTATTCTAGTTGAAACTAAAAAACATGTTGCTCAAAAGTTAAAACCCGATTCTCTTAAGAGTAATAAGAGTTATGGAAAGCTGTTGATCTCATTAGTAGAGGAAGTTTCATCTTTGCATTTTAATAATAAACGTATCGAAGAAATTTTATCTGAAGTTTATGAGGTAAATAAGAACCTTGTAAATAGAGAAGTAAAGCTTTTAAAACTTGCAGAGAAGTATAAAATTAACCGTCAAATTTTCTTAAAAGACTTTGGTGGTTCAGATTATGGACAAGAGTGGTTAAATAAAATTCAATCTAAAAAAGAAGTTGCTTGGAAGAACTTTGTGGCTCAAGAGCAAGACACGATTGATACAATCCTTGAGGAATTTAGATCTGTTGAGCAAGAGGTGGGTTTAGCTATTGGTGAATTTAAAAGGATAGTAGGGGCTATTCAGAGAGGTGATAGGCAAGCTTCAAGAGCAAAAAAAGAGATGATAGAAGCTAATTTGCGCCTAGTTATCTCAATTGCAAAAAAATATGCTAATAGAGGTCTACAGTTCCTTGATCTAATACAGGAAGGTAATATTGGACTGATGAAAGCGGTAGACAAGTTTGAGTATAGTAGGGGCTTTAAATTTTCTACTTATGCTACTTGGTGGATACGTCAGGCTATAACAAGGTCAATTGCTGATCAGGCTAGAACGATTCGAATTCCTGTTCATATGATCGAGACTATTAATAAAATTATTCGTACGTCAAGACAAATGCTCGGCGAACTTGGATATGAACCGACTCCAGCAGAAATTGCTGCAAGACTATCTATGCCTATTGATAGAGTACGTAAAGTTATGAAGATTGCCAAGGAGCCAGTGAGTCTTGAAAATCCAGTAGGGGATGAAGATGGGAGTTATCTAGGTGACTTTATTGAGGATAAAAATGCGATTTTGCCAAGCGAAGCCGCTTTCCAGTCAAATTTACGAGAGACTACGACTAGGATACTTTCGACTCTTACTCCAAGAGAAGAGCGGGTACTAAGAATGAGATTTGGTATTGGAGTTCATACGGATCATACACTTGAAGAAGTTGGTCAACAGTTTAATGTAACTCGGGAACGTATACGCCAGATAGAAGCTAAGGCTTTGCGTAAATTAAAGCATCCGACAAGATCGAAGAAAATGATTAGTTTCCTTAGTGGATCAGGTAATCAAGGTACTAATGGCTAAGAGAAAATAGACATCTAAAATAGACCTCTTGGGAAACTAATTTATAACAAGAAATTTAAAAAGAGAACCGGCACGGAAAACCGCAGTGCACTAAAGTACGTGAGGTTTTAAGTACCGCTTTGACATATAAATTGCTATTAGAAATTAGTTTCCCAAGAGGTCTAATGGAAAACACTTATAGATACAAGATTACCCTTGAGTATCTTGGATCTGGTTATTGTGGTTGGCAAAGACAGAAAGATGGATTGTCGTTGCAACAAGTTGTTGAAGATGCTATTTACGCATTTAGTAAAGAGCGTGTATCGGTAAGTGTTGCCGGCAGGACTGACGCTGGAGTTAACGCCTATGGTCAAGTGGCGCACTTTGATCTTTCCAAGAAGTTTGAACCCAAAAGATTGATGCACTCAATTAATCATTTTTGCATTAGTCATACTATTGGCGTAGTGGCTGCTCAGTTAGTTGACTCAGAATTCAATGCCAGATTTTCTGCAAAATCTAGGCACTATGTTTATAAAATATTAAATCGCAAACAAGTCAATATAGTGAGTAAAGGTCTGGTATGTTTGGTCAAAGATAATCTTGATATAGCTGCAATGCAAAGAGCATCTAAATATCTCTTGGGTCTTCATGATTTTAGTTCATTTAGGGCGAGTGAATGCCAAGCAAAATCGCCAATGAAAACCGTTGATAAAATAGAGATTATAAAACATGGAGAGCTTATCGAGATACATGTTTCAGCTTTATCTTTTTTACATCATATGGTAAGAAACATTGTTGGAAGCCTAGTGATGGTGGGCAAGGGGCGATGGTCTGAACAAAAAATTAAAGAAGCATTAGAAGCAAAAGACAGGAGAGCCGCTGGGCCCACTGCACCAGCAGAAGGTTTATATTTTTTACGTGTAGATTATTAACGTGCAGATTAAACAAGCTTTAATAATAGCGGCAGAGAAGTGTCAAAATAGTTCCACGCCTAACCTGGATGCCAGGGTTATTCTGTGCAAGGTATTATCGTTATCTTATGAACAACTGCTGATTAAATATAATGATCTATTATCTGCATTAGAAGAGGAGCAGTTCTTTAGTTTGTTGGAACGAAGGGTATCAATGGAGCCTATAGCATATATTGTCGGTAAACAGGAGTTTTATGGAAGGGATTTTTTTGTTGATAAAAGCGTTCTAATACCTAGGCCAGAGACGGAATTGTTGGTTGATAGTATTATAGAGGATTATAACGCTTGGCACTTAGGTAATGATATAAAACTCTTAGAGCTTGGTACCGGTAGTGGAGCAATCTCAGTTACTATAGCAAGCGAAATATTAATGGCTGATATTCTTGCAGTTGATATAAGTTACGAGGCTCTTAACGTGGCAAAGATTAACGCTCATAAGCATAATGTTAGGGGACAAATAAAATTTATCCAGAGTGATTGGTTTAATAATATTCCGGAATGTAAGTACGATTACATTGTTAGTAACCCGCCTTATATAGCATATAATGAAACATCCTGTGTAAGCTCAAGTACTATTCTTTTTGAACCTGATCTCGCGTTATATGCAAATGATAATGGTTTGTCGGCTTACAAAGCAATAATTAATTCTGCCTCAACTTATTTAAACCCTGGTGGAAAGCTTTTTTTTGAAATAGGATATAACCAACGTGATAAAGTTTTAGATATTTTAAAGGAATATGATTTTACCGATGTGGTCACTAAAAGAGATATGTCTGGTCATAATCGAGTCTTAATAGCTAAACAATACTTTTCCAAGATCTAATATTTGAAGCGTTATAGGGTAAGGTGTGTTAAAAATGCCCAGTTTTATGAATGTGCTTGAAAATGTTACGAATTGATAAGAAAAATCTGTATCTACAAATTCAATATTGATTTAATATTTGACACTGCACAAGGCCGGGTGGCTTTGTCAAATTAATTTATCGAATAATAGTGGTAAAAAATATGGTTAAATCAAGATTACTTGCTACAGCATTTGCAGTAGCTGCTCTTTCATTCACTAGTGCACAAGCAGCTGATGTTGCTATGGAAAAATGTAAAGTTGGTGCTAAACACACTGAAGTTATGGTTCCAAAAGGTGAATGTGAAAAAGTAATGAAAGGCGATATGAGTGGCCTTACTGAGGAAGTTAAAGCTGAAGTTGAAGCTGCTTCAAAGTAATTCTATTTAGTTTTTAATGGAATAATTATATTACAACACCAATATTTATTTTAAATCAAGTATTGATGTTGGCTAAAAAACCCGGAACTTCTGTGTAAACTCAGTTTCGGGTTAATTTTTAACTAATTCATCAATAAAATAATGGTAAAAAATATGAAAAAATCAAAATTACTTGCTACTGCTTTTGCATTAGCTGCACTTTCATTCACTAGTGCACAAGCAGCTGATGCTCCAGAAGGAATGGAGAAATGTAAAGCTGTTGATTCTGAAGGTAACAGCATAATTCTAGAGCATAAAGGTGATTGTGCTAGTAAATCAGGATCATGTGCTGGCCACAACAAAGCTGGTGATAAAGAAGCTTGGATTATGGTGCCAAAGGGCGAATGTGATAAAATCAACAAAGGCGACATGAGTGGCGTTTCTGATGAAATTAAAGCGAAGCTTGTTACTGAGGATGCTGCTGAATAATATATAAAGATTCGTAGCAATCAAAAGAAGAAATCCTGAATAAAAAAAATCAGGATTTCTTCTAATAAAAAATTATGGCGACTTGGCTTTGCTTTTACTAGAGCCATCAAATCCTTTAAAGGTAGTGGGTAACTTAACTAAAACTACTAACATGTCAAGAAACGAACTTTTTCCAAAGCAAATACCTTCGATCCAAGAATTTGAAGATAAGTCTAATTCAGTTGGAATGGGCCTAAGATATCCCCATCTGATAGAATTCTCTGTTCAAAAGCCTGCCCAAATAGGTTGGGTTGAAGTGCATAGTGAGAATTTTTATTCCCTAGGAGGCCCTGATTTTGATTATTTATATAAAATAAGAGAGCAATATCCAGTTAGTTTACATGGAATTGGAATGTCCCTTGGTTCAGCCAACGGTCTTGATATAAGGCACATAGACTTAGTAAAAGGATTAATGGAGGTAATAGACCCATTCCTTCTTTCAGATCATTTATCATGGAATACTATTTCTAATAAATTTTTACCAGATTTATTGCCAACCCCATTTAATAAAGAGTCGCTTGATATTTTTGCTGATAATATTTCTTTTGTGCAAGATAAGTTGCAGAGAAGAATACTGATTGAAAACCCCTCGACCTATTTTGAATATGTAAATTCCACTTACTCTGAGCCTGAGTTTCTAAACACTTTGATGCAAAAAACTGGCGCTGGAATGGTGTTCGACGTTAATAATATTTATATTTCTGGTTTAAATAATGGTTGGTCATCTAGAGAATATATTGATGCAATTAACCCATTTTTTGTTGAAGAAATGCATGTTTCTGGTCATTCACAGAAAAAGATCTTAGATAATGAATTCTTATATATTGATTCTCATGACAACGTAGTATGTGAGGAAGTTTGGAATTTATTTGAATACGCCTTAAAAAAATGTGGCAGAGTGCCAACTTTAGTTGAGTGGGACGCTAATATCCCTGAGCTTGAGGTATTGCTAGGTGAGGCCGCAAAGATCGATTATTACTTGAATCAAGTAAGCAAAAGAGAAAATATATGCGTAGTTTAGAAGCAATACAAGAGAGCTTGCTTGATTCGATTCTTAGTGGTAAAGGTGATCTAGCTTTTATCAAAGCAAATGGTTCGATAAAAGCTGAGCATCGTCTAAGAGTGCACCAAGATACTATATTTGAGAATTTTGTTGCAGCCTTGGAAATAACGTACCCTGGTATTTGACGCCTTATTGGGTCAGATTGCGCACGTGGTGTAGCACTGGCTTATAGCCATCAATTTGTAAACATAACTGATAGATCAAATATTAGTGGTTTTGGTGAGAGTTTTCCAGATTTTTTAGAGAAATTTCCATCAACAAAGCACTTAGATTATTTACCTGATTATGCAAAGCTTGAGTGGTTAAGATCTAGAAGTTATGAATCTCTGAATCAGAAAACCATTAGCTCCGAACAATTTAATAAATCTTTGTCTAATGACCCAGAAGGAGCTATCTTCGAATTTAATCGTTCAGTGTTTTTTTTACAGACAAACTGGCCGCTTGCTAAAATACAGCTACTGCTGGATGATAAGCACGAGGGTAAAAAAATTGACATAGTGCATGAAGAATGTTTTGTTCTCATATGCAGAGTACGGGGTAAGATAGAGACGCTGTTTCTTGAAGAGGAGCAATGGCAGTTTTTGTTTGCTCTTAAAAATGGAAAAGCCTTGGGGCAAGCGCTTGAACAAATGAATATTAGTGACGATTTAGATACAAAGATAGCTGAGATAATTAGCTTGTTGTTGAAAAAGGAGATGATTGTGAATACTGTTTTAAGTGCACCCTTATGATGCAGTGGATTAATAAAATACAAAATAACTCACTTGGCAGAATATATCTTATTGCTACACAATTCTCGAATAAATACTTATTTTCACTGTTAATATTGTTTATAAGAATATGGATGGCTAGGATTTTTTGGTACTCAGGTCTTACAAAAATAAGTAGTTGGCAAACAACTCTTTATTTATTCCAGTATGAATATAAAGTGCCAATTATTCCTATTGAAATTGCAGCATCGCTTGCAATGGTTACAGAACTAACCATGCCATTTTTCCTGGTGATAGGGTTTTTAACTAGGTTTGCAGCCATACCTTTAATTTGTATGGTTGCTGTTATTCAATTTACATACCTTGATTTAATTGAGCATTTATACTGGGCTATTCTACTTGCGACAATAGTTTTTTACGGTCCAGGGAGATACTCTATTGATTCTTTGCTTTGTGGTGAATGGTCTAAAAAATAGTTTGTTCAAGGTGTAAAGGGCCATTATGAGATAATAGATATCCAGCTATGATAGGGTTAGGGGGGATAAATAGCAAATAGCCACATTTTTCCTATAGATAAAAAAGGAAGAGAAACAAATTCTATATAAAACAAAAGCAGCTAGACTTTGAAAACAAGTTTAGCTGGGGTCTGTCCGATTGATTGTGTAAATTCTCATAAGTTATAATCAGAAAAATTATAATTTAAGAGAAAACCAATATGACTAATAATTTAGAAATTGCAAAAATCAATGCAGCAGTAGATCTACTAATTGAAAGTGACGTA
>JAIOYD010000025.1 GCA_021741285.1 Rickettsiaceae bacterium
TCACCATAATCCTCATCTGAAGCAATTCCCATTAACTGGTCATTTACTAACTTACCTACTTCCCATAAACGTACACCTGCACTCTCTTCACCGCGAACGATAACAGGAGCAAAATAACGTGTTTTAGGAGAAATTTTGTTAGCTAATTGCCAATCGTCTTTATCAGCTGATTTACGTAATTTCTTAGCGAAATCAGTGATTGGATCCTCTTCGCCCCAATTGTTTAGAGCTAAAATGGGTCCTTTTGAGAAGCCATAGTGCATTTGAATTTCACGTAACGGCCATTCTTTACGGAATGAGTTCGGGATAATTCTGATTTGGTACTTACCTGGTTTTGGTTTCCAGAAAATTTTGCTGTAATCAATTTTTTCTCGGCCTACGCTTCTATTAGCATTAGCCTCTAATTTTTGTTTTACAAATGATAAATCCATAACTGTTTGTTTTTATTGTTTAATTAAATATATGATTTAAAATTCAAGTTTCCAAGTCTTTTTAGACTTTTGTCTATTAATTGGGATAGGTAATGGTTGTAAATTACATAATGCATTAACGATATGAGAAGAGATTTGACAATCAAAACTAACTACAGACTTTTTATGATCTATTTCCCAATATATTCCATGATTATCCCAGTTCATTTCTGGTGTGAATTGATATTCAATTCTTTGTTTTAGTTGTTCTGCAGTGTACCCTAATAAACTAAATGTAGATGAATTTTTCTTAATACCTTTATATTCTAAAGTACGCTTAAGCATATTTCTCCAGGCTTGAATATATTTCTTTTTATGCTTATTTTTGTGATAACTTTTATTTGAACAAGTATTATAGTATTCTTGGTCAAAACATTTGTTTACTTTGTTTTTGGCCTTATGGGTTTGATACCATTGTTTATTATACTCTTTTCGTTCTTGAGATTTGGATTTATTATAGGCAGAAATGTATGCCTTACGATCGAAAGCCATATTTATTACCGATTTTATTGTTTGACGATAATAAATATCAAAAAATTGAGCCTTTCTTTTGGAAGGCTCTTTTTATTTTACTCTTTTAAGCACTATAAATTTACCTTTATCATCATTCTTTGTGGTAAATTTTAACCCAGCATCTTTTCGAGTATATCCAGGTATACTATTTGTTTTAGTTAAAGTGTTATACACGTTCCAATACCCACTTTTATCTAACGTTGATAAACCTATGTAATCCGGATGTTTAACAGCAGCAAAATCATAAATAACTTTATACATAGTAGATAATATCTTTATGTAGTTTTCCTTTGCGTTACCTGTTTTTGTATTAGGTTCTGAGGTGTTATTTTTTTCATTAAATTGAACACTGTAAAATGAACCTGAATCTTGGTATGGATTTTGAATTTGAGATATATTATAGGTATATTCTATATCACCTATTGTAAATTCATTATTATTAGTTTCAACCGCATTTTTAGTACTTAATTCTATCTCATATAATGCTTCTAACAAATACCCTTGTGTTGTTGGTGGGTGATTATATTTTAATATATCTAATAACTTAATCATTACTTACTAAAGTCTATAATTTTATGTATTGCTGTATCTAATTTGCGTAGATTAGGTCCGTCTGTAAGTAATATACAGTTTTTGTAATTGTTCCAATCAACCATAAAGTTCTTATCTAAATAACCATTGTTCAATGTTTTGATAAGAGTATTTAAAGCGTTGATGGTATATAACGAGTTAGTTTCCTTCTTGCGATGTAATAGGATAGTATTAGCCATCGGTGCATCTGATGTGTTGCCCGAGTCAATATTGTAAGTGCACATTAATTCATCGCTTTGTGGAGATTCTAAGATGAAAATCTTATTGAATAGAATAGCGTAACGGCGATTTATTGTGTTTACTGTTTCTTCCAAATCCACTGGGGATGTGAATGTACAGAAAAGCTTGTTCAAATCTAGTATAGTTTGTTCCATAATAAATATTTATAGTTTTTCCAAACCATGATACGTTTTACCTTGTTTAACACTGACAGGATAATCCAATATGTTTGTTATTTCTTGGATTAAACCTTTATCTTCGTTGCTATAATCAAATAAAAACGCATCGTAAGTATACAATACTAATTTTGTTTTTTTACCTTTTAATTTATCAAATACTAATTTTAGTAAATCAACATTAGTTGATGTTTCTTTACTTTGAACTATATAATTAAATAACTTTGATCGAGTCATCTCAGCGTCAAGCATAAATATTTTATTCTCAGTCACTAAACGCTTTTCATATTGGTACGTATCCCATATACTATCTGTATACTTAAGTACATCTTTAAAAAATGGTTTATTTTGGTATTCTTTCCAAACACCACCGTATAATTGTTTAAATGTTAATTCTTTAGCCTCTTGCTGTGTTACACCTAACAATTCACCTAATACATCGTATGTGTTTTTATCTTTAGGAAAATTAAATCCAATCATCTCACCAATTAATCGCGGATGATACCCCTGAAAATCTAATTCGATGAATTTATCGTTTTCTGGGCGATAACACATACGTTCGCTGTTATCTTTATTTAATGCAGCAAAATTAATGCTATTAAACGTGTTAGATGGGCGAGATGTGGTGGTATATAAATTGTATTGAGTGTATATTTTACTGCGATTTAAATTGAATTGAGGGTTTGTTAACTTCCCCTGGTAATGCTCAATAAAGCAGTTTTTATCGACCTTAATGCCGTTGATTTCGATATTATAGAACACATTTGCTGTGCGAAAATTATTAAATTGAAACGTTGTGTCGCTTAATGTATATTGTTTGATAATAGGCAATGCCATGTTGAATATTATCTCACACATTTCATAATGCTTGCTGATTGGTATCAAACAGTTAACGTTAGACAACGTATTGTGCTTGCTATAGTAGTAGCTAATGCACGCGTTGTCTAACGATTTTATGTCAACAGGTTCGAGGAAATTTACGTCGAATAATTTATCTGAATAGTAATGATGTAATGCTTGTTTTTTGTCTAATACCCATATTTTACCTAAATCATCTAACCAATTAAATACTTCATCTTTATTTAATGAAAGTGATTCGTTATGATTTAAACACAGTATGTATCCTTTCTTACTATCAAGTGGTCTAACATAGACTAAACTTAATTCAGTAAGTGCGGGATGAAAATTGTTGTTGAAAGGAATAAACCTAACAAAACAATCCTCAAATGATAATTGTTGTAGTTGAGATGATTTCTCAATAATGTAAAACATAACCTTTTTATTATCCTAAAGATAATATCTTATTCTGCAACTCCCAAAAATTGTTTTAAACCAGGCATCTTTTTTTCAGCTGCATTTAGTTCAGGGTCGTTAAATACAGGATCTTCTCCTGGTATTTGGGTTTGTGTTATAGCAGCAGTTGTATGGTTTGGTTTTTTTGTTAAAGCATTAAATTGTTCTTCATCCTTTACTTCTCCAAATTTATATAAATCTGCAGGTTTTGTTGCAATTAATACTCTAAAGAAATATCTTTTCTTTGTTGTTATTGTAGAGGATGCTACTTGTTCACCTGAAGTAGTATTTAGAGAATTAATATCAGCATCAGGATTAATTCCTATAACAGGAGTAAGTCCTTGTTGATTTGCTTCTTGTATTGATGATAATACAGAAGCTTTATTTTTAACAGGAGAAGATATAATAGGAGTTGCGGCTCCTTCCTTAATACCTGCTAACACATCATATAAGAAATCTTTTGAGGTATAAGTTACTTTTTTAATAGGTATTATTTCTTTAGCATCCACAATAGGATCATAATTTTTACCTACATAAGATTTACCAGAAATACTATAGTAATATCCTTTATAAATGTTTTTTGTACTTTTATAAACATAATCACCATTAGAGGTATAAGATCCTGTTACTATTTTACTTGCTGGTATTCTCATGGTTATACGGAATATTTTTCTATTAATCTTTTATTTGCTAAAGCTACAGCATTACTTACATATGCTGCTCCTTCACTACCTGGTCCCCAAGATAAATGAAAATGACCTCCTGTAGCTTTTCTTGTAGGATTTGTATATTCATTTATAAATTTAAAATTAGGAGTGTTTCCAGCAGCAAAGCCTTGTATAATTTTTTCAACTGCACTTATATTATTAGGTGAAGCAGGAAATACTGTTAAATCGATAGCATTACCTGTTTTATGACGGCTAGTATAATCTGTAATATTTTTATGAAATGTATCATTTCCACTTGTGAAAACTATATCAATATTAGGTAATTTTTCTTTAATTTTTTTAGCCACAGCAATACCAGCATTTGCTATTTCTTTACTAATATCTCCAGCACTAGATAACTCTATACCTTTTGCACGATATCCTAATGTTTGTAAATTACTTCTTAAATCATCAGCATTAGGAGTAGAAGGAAGATTTATTTTTGTTTCTCCTGTTTTTGAATTAACTGTTGTAATATCTTTAAAAGAAGTAGGTTCTCCTGCAGGTTCATTTGTTACTACTTGTTGAGCACCTATAGTAGTAGTCCAATCTCCATTTTCAATTTTATGATCAAGAGTAGTTACTATTTGTAATAATCTTGCTCCTATACGATTTTCATATTTATATCCTCTAGGTAACAAATCAGAAGGTATTTTAAATAAATGACCTATAACTAAACCACCAATACCATCCATTGTAAAAGACATTTTTATAGGTATAATAGCTCTATTTTTAGTATTTGAATTTGTTATACCTTGAAAATAAGTAATAATATTTTTTAAAGTATTCTTATACTCTGAAGTTTTTGATTGGTCCGTATTTGAATTAGGTGCAATATTACTGTTAGCTTTATTACTAACTTCTGGAAAGAAAGAACTTTGGATAGTTTTTAAATTTTCTTTCAAAACTGTTAATTGTTCACTTGGAGATGGAGATATAGTTGTAGGAAATAGACGTGGTGCTATTTTTTTAGGTATAATTCTATCTTCTAAACTATTATTAAAATCAAGCATAGTATTATTTTGATAACCTTGAGCACCACCACCTCCAACTTGTGCACTTATAGCTATCATTGCTCCCTGTTCAGGAAATATTTGTGATTGTAAACTATATGATCTTATAGATCCTGAAGTATTAGCCATTTCTATTTGGAAAGCATTATTATATGCTGTTGTTCTATTAGTAGCATCAATATAATTAAGATCAATTATTCTAGCAACACTATCTTGAGGATCTACATGTATGTCAAAGTTATTAACACCGCCAATAGAGTCTTGTACTTCTTTTAATACTTGTTTAAGATATTGATATAATTTTAATTCTTGTGTTTTTTGGTCTTGTAAATCAGGATTAATAGATAATCTATATAACATATCAACATTAAGAAATATATTACTTATTTTTCCTAATTCATCTTTATATTGAAAACTTCTATTCATTTTAACTTGAAGAGTTTTTAAATATTCTACTGCAAATGGTGATAATCCTTTTTTAACTAAAGCTGCAACTCTATCATCATTTGCTTTTTTCTCAGCATCGTTTGCTCTAATTGTATCAACTTTAAATAAGGTATTATAAGTTGGATCATTACTTGAAATTCCAAGATTATTAATATTGTCTGTTAATTTACCAAGTAAAGTAACAATTTCTCCCTCTTGAACAATAACATTTTTATTTCTATCTCTCCAAATTTTAGTAAAAGATCTTACAAATTCTTTAGCATTGTTTATAGTATATCCTGGTTTACCATAATGAATAACATTTAATAGAGCTTTAGCTATTATATCTTCATTTGTTCCTACATTTGAATCCTTTAATAGTTCATAAATTCTTTTTGCCCCAGCATCATATTCAGAAGCAGGTCCATTTTCAGCCCCATCACCAATTCCTGAAGTATCAATTCCACCAGCCCATACTGGACTAGTAATAAGACATACTGTAGGGTCAACTGATACTTGTAATGGGTGGGCTAAACATAGTAGTGAATTTTCAGGATTATCTTTAGGATCTTCTATTGATGTATCATCTAATTCACTAGGAGATGAAGATAATGTTATAAAAGCTTTTTCATCACCCGCTTGTAATAAAACTTTTTCATTTAATATTTTTAAAAATGATTCTAAAGTAATATATACTTGATATCCTGATATTACAATTGAATCAGGTATTGGGTTAGTTTTATATACAAGATTGAATAATTTATAATCAGATATTGTAGGTTTATCTACAAATTGGGCTAAACATTTACTATACAATTCATAAAGTAACCCTGATAGAATACTTTTAGAATAATATGATTTAAGATCAACATGAACTGAGACGGCTTTAGCAGCGGCATCAGCTATTGCTTTTGGAGTTCTTGTATTATCCTGTATTTTTTTATCATCTGTAGATAACAATACTGATGGAGTTTTTGTTTCATCTGGTATTCCCCAAACTCCATTATTTCTATCAATTTCATCTGCATTAGGAGGTACCCAATTTACTTTTAGTGATTCTAATACTTCTCCAATTGATATAACTGTTGTTGTACAATCATACCCCCCATCCATTCTAGCGGTCCAATTATAGTTTTTAACATAACCAAACATTGCATCATAATTACCAAAATACTCTTTGGATTTTTTGAATAAATCTTTAAATATTTGATCTCTTTCTTTACCACGTTTTAAAACACCATCATAAAATTCAATATTACTTTTAAGATTTCCTTCATTATCTAAAAATGGAGTCCAACCCCACTCTATCAGCACAGTGTATCCTGGACGCATGTATAGTAATTCTAAATCTTCTAGTTGTTGGATATTATTACAAGTAAAATTTACTGTTACCTCTCTTAATGAACCATATGCTGTTTTAGATTTAATATCTACAGATTTAATACCAGGCATTGGTTTAAGACCTGCCGTTCCTGCTTTAGCATCATTATTATATGACTTATTTGAAGGGGAAGTGTTACTATAAGCACTTGATTGGTCACCAACCCCATATCTTAAACTTTTATTATATAAAACACCACCTTGTAAAATATATTGATTAGCTAATTTTCCCTCATCTCCATCAACATCTACACTAGAGGTCATCCTTACCCAAGAATTACGAGAATTAGCTTGAATTATTGCTTGTGGGGTTCTACTATTAAGAGCGTTTTGTCTAGCTTTTAATTGCCCCTGAGTAGTTTTGTTGAATGTACTTCTAAATATTGACATAACATTATCTGGTTATATTATATTGGTTGTATAATGATAAAACAGCGTTTAAATTTGTTGGTATACGTAATTGTGTACCTGGTTGAGGAAATATTGACCCTTTAGTAATATTATTGTTAGCCATAGATATTATCCACCATAAGGTACTATCACGATAATAAGAATAGGCTAGAGTATCAAGTCTATCTCCTATAGTTGTGATAACATATTCATCTGTTGATGATAGTGGTATATTAGGGTAATATTTTTGTTTAAAAAATTGTTTACCTGTTATTGGTTTTATTTCTATAGTTGAGTTTTCGTAGCGATTCATATGATTAATTATTGAGCAGGTAAATTGCCTCTTGCTATTGGGTTATCTAAATCTCCAAAAAATCCTGCTTTTTCATTTCCTTTAACATCAGGAACTTGATATTCTGGAAGTTTATTATGAATAATAGTTAAACTAACATTAACTTTAAGATACATTGCTAATTGATTTCTTTCATCAATACTTTCTTTTGAAGTATCACCTGTTCCATCTAAATCCCATGATGAATCATCTGGTATATCATAGCTAATACTATTTAATATAGCATATTCATTATTTAAATATCCACCTACTTTAACTTTTAATAAGACACCACCTAATAAACCATTAGTATTATAAGCACCTGCTGTAGTAGATGCTAATTGACCTAATGCTCTGTGTTTTTCAAGTAATTGAGTTCTATTAAAGCAAGGTATATCAAAACTAAAACTTACATTACGTTTAAATTTATTATATGTGTAAAAACTTTCTGATCTTCCTACATAGTTGTATTCATTCCAAGTTGCATCAAAATTATCTTTAAATCCTTTTATATATGCTGAGAAGTTGAAGCGGTATCCTGATGTTACATCTCCAAAGGGATCAATTGCTTGGAAAACAATAGTCATTAAATCTGCATCAACTCTATTAAATACATTTTTTAAATTATCTAAATTATATTTAAAATCTTTAGCACCTCTAACAACAGTATGATTTTTAGTTGTAAAGAAACTAGTTTGAAAAAGACCGTTACTTATTCTTTGAGTTATATTGGATTGTTTTTCTATTATATCTTGCAATTGAAGATATTTACTTACAGTATTTGATGTAGTGTAATTTATAGCAGAAGGCGTAGTTAATGTTCTACCTCCATTACCAATATTATTTTCAGTTAAATAAGCATCATTTCCAAAATTACCTGTAAAGTAATCTTTAGATACTCCTAAATCTTTTGAATAATCAACTGTAGGTACTCCTGGTGCTACTCTTTCTAGAATAGGTTGTGAATTAAATCCATTACTTGTTACATCAAAACGTCTAATAGTTGTTAACCCAATACCATATTTTGAATTAGGACCTCCACTATATCGATCTATAATTAAATCAGGGGGTTGTAATAATGGAGAAGTTGGTAGTAATGGGTTTGTACCTCTACCTATTATTCTATTAAATACATTTACAGCACCTAAAATAGCATTTATAGTACCTAAAATAACATTGCTGCTTCTAGGATTACTAATGCCTGGTTTAATTAATTTCTTTTTTAAGGCAATTAATCTATTGTTACCATTTTTATTGTTGTTATAAGCAACTGCTAAGTATTTAGTATTATCATCTTGTACAGGTGATAAACCATGACGCTCAAAATGTTCGCCAAATGCGGTTCCTGATATTTGTGTTAATGTATTTTTACCATCGTTATATAAACGAGTAGGGCCAGGTAATAATTGATTAAATGTATTAAAACCTGCTGTTAATAAGCTCCCTAATAATCCAAACCCAGTTAAATTTATTTGTCTAGTTTCAAGTTTTGGATTAGTTAATTGTAATCCAATTTGACGAGCAATAAATAAAGGTCCTTTAGGCTTATCCTTAAAGAATTTACTTATTCTTAATGAATCCTCTTTAGATGCTTTAGCAGCTAAAGCACGTCCACCTCTAATATATCCGTCGTCAAAAGGACTAGTAGATAGCCTATTAGGAATAGGTGCAGTGATGTATGGTTGACCACTGTTTCCATCCCCTTGACGGTCATGTCCATATTTAAGGGACTTAAGATCCGTTTTTAACTTTACTAGTTTTGAACCTGGCATTTACTATTTAGTTGGTAGTGTGTTAAGGTATGATCCTTTGCCTGGTGTGTATTTACCTTTTAAATTGTCTAATTTTGATGGAGCTGGTTTCATTCCTTTAAGCCCATTAGTGTTCCACTTAACATTAGGTGTACCTGTTGTTGAGTAAGTGTTGTGTAATGAAGCTGGAGGATTTGGGTCAACGCCAAATGTAGCTGGTTTATTGCCTCTAAGGCCTAAAACCATGTTTTTTAGATTTGATAAAATTCCTTTTGTTGCCATTGTATTGTTGTTTTATATAAATATTTAATTATTATGCCATTTGATAACCTGTGTATATGTTTTGTGCTGTACCTGTTTCCATTTGTTGACCTACTACGGTGCCTAATTGTTTACCATCAACGTGTAATGCAAATTGTGGTGTTGCTTGAGGTCTATTAATTAAACCGTTTACAGTATTACTAAGCGCAGATATTGCATCTGTTATAGCTGATGTATTAAATGATGGTTGCGTTGGTTTATTAATAGATTCTCTATTGATGTTAGGTGATATTGCTAATCCATCTCCTTTAGCTGTTATTGCTGTAGCGCCATAGGCATCAGTAATAGTAAATGGACCTTTACTTGATGGTGCTATACCATCTTGTGGTTGTTGAGGATTAGCAGAAGAGGTTGCTGATTTATATATACCATAAGCTGCTCCTAAAAGAAGAGGCAATCCTATAAGAAAAGCACCTGATGTTAAAATAGTTTGAAGAGTAATAGCTTCAATATTAGCGGCTGCTAATGATGTAATCATTAAAGCTATACCACCTACTGTTTTTGCTAAAGATATACCAGCCATTAAACCTAGGGCAGTATAAACAAGCCAAGCCTGTTTAGATAAAGATGTCATTAAATCTAATACAGGTTTTAAACTATCAAGGACACTAGCAATTGCTGATTTAAAATTATCAAAAGCAGCAGCTGTTTTTTCAGCAACAGCTTGTTGTTTAAGATTTACCATTAACGAATCCGTTTCAGATAATCCTCTTTGTTTAGCTATTGCTAATTGTTCTTGAGCTGATTTGCCAGATACATCTCCAAGTTTATTAAATGTTTCTTGCTTTTGTAGCATATCTGCTAACTCATCTTTACTCATACCAAAAGCCTCAGCTAATGATTTTTGAGCAATAACATTCATACGGGTGAAATCAGATAATGAACCTACTTGGTTACTGATTTCACTCATTAATGTTGCTTGGTCTCCAGTTAATGCAGCATAACGTGCTTGTTCTAAATTAAGTTGTTTACCTGTTAATAGTTGAGCTTTTAATTGGTTTTCAATTGATGATTCAAAATTAAGTAATGATTCACCAATTTTATCTATTTGTTCTAGATTAGTACCTAATGCTTTTGCTTGAACAACAGCTTTAGCTATAGCTTCTGGGTTTTGTTGGAATTTAGCTGTAATACCTGCACTTAGTTTTCCAATCTCTTGAAATACTTGTCTTTGATTAACCTGAACACCAAATTGTTTTTGAGCTGCTATAATACCGCTAGCAATAGATTTATTAGTGTTTCCTAAACTTGTATTTGTTAATAAACCTAATTTATATATTTTAGTAGCTTCTTCTGCTGATAGACCCATTTGATTGGTCATAGCAGTAAACTCATCTATTGTTTTACTTCCAAGATCTACTGATAGACCTAATTGGCTATTAACATCACTAATAGCTTTAGTGATTTGTTCAGAGGTATATAAATTCTTTGAAAACTCACTACCTGAAAGTTTAACAGCATTTGTCATTTTATAGATCTGATCTGTTGACATTCCTAATCCGCGAGCGGTTTCTATAAATATCTTATCAAATCCTAAAAATATATTAAATGCTTTCTTTAT
>JAIOYD010000026.1 GCA_021741285.1 Rickettsiaceae bacterium
GTTACAGAAATAGAAGAAAACGGTTCGGTTTAAGATTCAACTTAATTGCCGGAATTTATAATTTCGAGCTTTAAAGAGGTTATGCAAGAGGTCTATTAAAGAGAACACCATATATTTTAACTCACGAGCCATAGAATTTCTGCCACTGCAAGAATTGCGACCAAAGATTTTAATGGTCAGTAAAAGCAGTGGAATTATGGGGTAAAACTCTTAGGCTAGTTTCCGCTCTTGGCAACAACTGGTTCAACAATTAAAAGTTGTACTGAAATATTCAGTACGACTTTTTGTAGAATCTGACTCTAGGCTCTCCTCGGTTATAACAATTTAGATTAGAACCTAAATCCAAACCCAGCAGAAATAACTAGAGGACTCCAATCCACTTTTGAGCGAATATCAGTTACAGCAGGGTTATTTGGCCCTAAAAAGCTCTTCTTAAATGTAACATTTGATGTTAAAAAATATTTTCTGATATCAACGGTGAATAGCGTATCGTCCTTTGATATGAAATCAACGCCTATTTGCGCTACTGGACCATAACCAGTTGAGACCTTAATAGCCTTTGAGCGTGTATACATGTATGTGCCATGAATTCCGCCACCAACGTAAGGCCTTATTGCTCCAAAAGGTGCCACATGATATTGAATAGTTCCCGCAGCAGGAACAATAATGATTTGGTTATTTTTACCAGCAACCCCTGTACCATCACCTAGAGATGCGGCTTTGCTTAAAGCTGAACTTTTAACTTTCATCATCCCTATCCCTAAAGATAGTTCGGCAGCAATGTTATCAGTAAAGAAATAGGTAGTGGCCGTATCAACTCCATACCCTAACTGAACTAAAGCCCCAGGCTTCTCTTTTGTTGCAACAGAGGCTGGAAATTTTTTGGGTTTTGACGGGGTGGTCAGATAAAAGCCTCGAATTTTAAACAGAAGATCACCCTCATCTTCGTAGTAATTAGCATAATAATCATCATGAGCTGCAAAAGCTATATTCACTGATGCTACAAAGGATGAAAAAACAATGACAGATATAATTCTTACTATTTTCATAATACAAACAAATTTTAAATTTTTGCTATAACCCAAGCTACCATTCTATACTGAAACAGCTAGAAGTATCTATCATGAAAAGATGCTTTGGGCAACTGAACACCTCTATGAAATCAATAGGTGTGATTAATGCAACATCATTTTTTGAAAAATTCCTTGCACTGATTCTCTGTTTTGTTATATTCTGCTTCCAACTTTTTAAAATAATTAAGCGTATATAACTTAAGTTAATGCTATATAATTACATCTTTAAATACAATGGGGTTTGAAATGGATACTAGACTACGTTCTTATTTTATTGGGGTTAGTTGGTTTATTCTAAGCCTGGTAAGCAGCTCTATTAATGATGTGATTTCCAAATATATTGGTATGCGTCTTCACAGTTATGAAATTACTTTTTTTAGGTTTATGTTTGGTACTATAATCCTTTTGCCCTTTGTAATGTATTATGGAGTATCAACTTTAAAAACTTCACGGCCAATGGTACATTTTTTTAGAGGATTATTTTTATTTTTAGGAATGGCTGGGTGGACTTATGGCTTAACAATTGCCCCGGTTACTACTGGTACAGTCATCACATTTACTATTCCAATTTTTGTCCTGGTATTAGGAGTATTCTTTCTGAGCGAGAATATTATTTGGCAAAGATGGCTGGTAACAATAGTGGCATTTATTGGGCTAATAATTACCCTTGACATAAACGCCTCTGACTTTAACCCTCAAATACTAGTGTTTGTGGGAGCAGCAGTCTTATTTGCTGGTCTTGATATTATTAACAAAAAATTCGTTGTTAAAGAGAGTATGATCAGTATGCTCTTTTATTCTGCTATTGTTACTGCGACTCTAGCTTTGCCATTTGCATTACAATATTGGCTAATACCAACATTAGAAGAATTAGTTTTGTTGTTTATTTTAGGAGCGGGCGGTAGCTTAATATTATTCTTCTTATTAAAAGCCTTTTCTCTTGCAGATGCCACCGCCCTCGCGCCATATCGTTATTTCGAGCTCGTGGTTTCTGCGATAATTGCTTACATTGTATTCCACGAAATACCTAAAGAAGCTACCATACTTGGCTCGTTAGTGGTTATACCATCAACCTTGTTTATTATTTATTCAGAGAAGAAAGAGCTAGAAAAGAGGGCAGATAAAAAATAACTTCATACTCTTAAATATTAATAAAGTTGAAATAACATATAAATGTTATTTTGATGATGTAGTAAGAATAGTTTATTATATAAAAAATGGTAGTTGGTAATGAATAAAAAGAAGTTAGTATTTACCAGCGGGGTAGCCAATACTTTTGAATGGTACGACTATGCTCTATTTGGGCATTTTGCACCGATTATTGGCGCCAAATTTTTCCCAGAAAATGATCCGAATAGCGCATTACTTCATGCATTTCTAGTATTTGCAATTGGTTATTTAATGAGGCCGCTGGGTGGTATCTTTTTTGGTATTGTGGGCGATAAATTTGGTCGAAAAATTGCTTTAAGTTCATCGATAATGTGTATGGCAATACCAACCGCCGCTATAGGTTTCTTACCAACTTACGAAACCTGGGGAATAGTTTCAACGGGCTTGATGATTGTTGTGCGTATGTTACAAGGACTTTCAATGGGAGGCGCACTAACGGGATCAGTGTCTTTTATCATTGAACATACAAATAAAGAAGAGAGAGGCTTTTTTGGAAGTATTTCTATGGCCAGTATTTGTGTAGGAATTTTACTTGGTTCACTCGTATCATTTATTGTAAAAACTACTTTTACCCCAGAACAATTTGACAACTGGGCATGGAGATTACCTTTTATTGTAGGAATAATTATTTACTTTGTTGGGATTTATATTAAGAAAAACACTTTAGAAACACCATTATTTATTGAAGCACAGTATCGGGGCGAAATCACAAAATCACCTCTGAGAATTGCTTTTAAAAAATATTGGTTTGATATGATTGTTTCTATTTTTATCAACGCTACTGGGTCAATAATCTTCTATTTAGAAGCTATATATTTAATTTCCTATTTAAAATTAAATCGTGGGTTTGCTGAGGCTGATGTAAGTCACTTGGCTAATTTTTGTTACGTAATAATGATCTTTATCACTCTGTTTGCTGGTTGGTTATCTGATAAAATAGGTAGAAAAAAAATATTTGTCTTTAACTTGGTGTTTATCATCACAGCGACTCCATTCTTACTAAATGTAATTGAGAATTCCGGATTTGTTGCCGTAGCATTTGCACAAATTGTTATTGCTATTATGGCTGCAACTTATATCGGCCCTGAACCTGCGTTACAAGCTGAGTTTTATCCAACTTCCATCAGAAATACAGCTTTATCTGTTTCATATAATACTGCTACAAGTATATTTGGTGGAACAGCACCATATGTTATTGAGTCGTTGGTACAAAATACAGGAACTATAACATCTAGTGTGTACTATATAATTGGTACTTCTATCTTGGGGTTGATAGCCTTATATTTTTATAAAGATAGATCGCTAAAAGACTATAAAGTCCGAATTAGCGAAAAAACAGGTCACCTTATAACTCTCTAATATTAACATACAAATTTAATGACTTCTGCAATCTTTCGAAAACAAGACACTAGTGAAAATGAATTGGTAAAAGAGCTACTGCCAATGGCTAAGCTACGTGAAGCTGAACAACAGAATGTTCTTGCTATGGGCAAAAAGTTTGTTACAAAAATAAGAGCCTCCCGTGGTTTTTCAATGGAGGAATTTCTTCAGCGCTATAACCTTTCTAATGAAGAAGGTATTGCTGTACTAGGCCTTGCTGAGGGGCTGCTTAGGATTCCAGATTCCAAAGTAAGCGCAGAACTCATTGCAGACAAATTATCAAACAAAAATTGGGAAGCGTTCTTATTTAAAGGAAGTAAATCCATTAAAACTATTATAGCTTCGTTTGGCCTATATTTTTCTGGAAAATTTACTGACCTTGTTAAGTCTAAGAACACCATTTCAAAGCTTCTGGAGAGGGTTGGTCAACCAATTTTTATCAAAATATTAAAAGCAACCATTCTTGCTTTAAGCAAAGAATTCGTTTTTGCAAATGATATGCATGAAGCTTTGATAAGAAAAACTGCTTTTCCCAAAAATAAATTTGCTTTTGACTTACTTGGTGAATCAGCCAGAACTAACAAGCAAGCTGCGACTTATTATCAGCAATATGAAGAGGCGATTAAACTTATAGCTAAAGATTTTCCTAATACTAGCGAAGAAATTGAAGATAGACCAAATCTTTCAGTAAAATTAACTGCACTGCATCCTCGGTTTGAGTTAGCAAAAATGCAAGAGCTGGAGGATGTTCTTCTGCCAAAAGTAGTTTCACTAGTTGAAAAAATGAGAGATCATAATTTAACAATAACTTTTGATGCAGAAGAAGCTTTTAGAACAGATGCATATTTATTATTCCTAACAAAGTTGATCAAACACACCTCATTTAAAGAATTTAATGGTATAGGTTTTGTAGTTCAGGCCTATAAAACAAATAGCATGAGCACCGTGCAATATATTATTGATCTTGCTAAAGATATGGGGAAAAAAATTTCAATAAGATTAGTAAAAGGTGCATACTGGGACTCCGAAATTAAACGCGCTCAAGAGCTGGGCCTCAAACATTATCCAGTGTTTACAGTAAAGGATTATACCGATCTGAGCTACATAGCTTGCGCACGAAAAATTTTAGAAAATACTGAGTTTATTTTTCCTCAATTTGCAACGCATAATGCACTTACAGCCGCAACTATAATTGAGCTGGCCAAAGATAAAAATGGTGATAAGAAATTTGAGTTCCAGAAACTCTATGGTATGGGTAATGCCCTTCATAAAGAACTGCAAAACCATAGAAATGTTAGAATTTATTCACCAGTGGGAACTACTCAAGATTTACTTGCTTATCTTATGCGTAGGATGCTAGAAAATGGTGCTTCAGCAAATTTCGTGAGTAAAGTAAATTCTACTGAAATTCCAATTAATGAAATTGTATATGACGTAAGTGATAAGGTATTAGGTATGTTAGACCATGACGATAAGATTGTTTTGCCCGAAAAAATATATCCAACCAGGAAGAATGCTATGGGATATGATTTAGGTTACAAAAGTAACTATGATTACATACAAGAGAAAGTAACAAGCTATTTTGATAAAGTACATAACATAGGCTCTATCATAGATGGCAAAGAAATAATTAGCGATAAGCATAGTAATGATGGTTTTTGTCCAGCAAAAAGCGCTCAGAAATTTTCATCAATCTCAAATGCTGTTGAGAGAGAGATCCAAACTGCTCTTCATTCTGCCAGCAGAGAATTCGAGGACTGGAGCAGACTTCCAGTTGATAAAAGAGCCTGTATTTTAGAAAAAATTGCCGAAGCCTTTGAAGAGAATAAGTTCGAACTATATGCAATATTGATAAAAGAAGCTGGTAAATCGATTCATGATGCAATAAATGAAGTCATCGAAGCTATCGATTTTTGTCGCTATTATGCTAATGAAGCACGGGTCATCATGACGGAGAGAAGGTTGCCAGGCGTTACTGGTGAGCGCAACACCCTAAGCATGCATGGACGCGGTGTATTTTTATGCATTAGCCCATGGAACTTTCCATTTGCAATTTTTGTTGGCCAAATTGTGGCTGCACTTGTTTCTGGTAATACAGTGCTTGCAAAGCCCTCTACGCAAACACCTGTTATTGCTAATTTTGCCACTTTGCTTATGCACAGATCTGGCGTACCAAAATCTGTATTACAACTTGTGATCACCCCTTCATCTAACATAAGTAAAATTGTTGTGGCTGATGAGAGAATTGCAGGAGTTGTTTTTACTGGATCATGTTCTGCAGCTCAATCCATCAATTCTGTTCTTGCAGCTAGGCGCAATGGTATAGTTCCCCTCATTGCTGAAACAGGCGGACAAAACGCAATGATTGTTGATAGTTCTGCTCTTGTTGAACAAGTTACAGATGACGTGCTTACATCATCTTTTTACTCTGCTGGCCAAAGATGTTCGGCTCTTAGAATGTTGTATGTACAGGAAGAAATTTATGATGATTTGCTTGAGATGATCAAGGGCGCTACTGAATTGCTAAAAGTGGGAGATACTGCTGATTTTAGTATGGATATTGGCCCCGTGATTGATAAGAAGGCTCAAGACGCTCTGGAACAACATATCCAAGATATGAGTACTAAAGATTTTAAAATATTTGCTCACCCACAGAATGGGACTATAAAGGATGGTTGCTATTTTTACCCGCATATCATTGAAGTAAAATCAATTAATGATATTTCTGATGAAAAATTTGGCCCAATACTTCATATCACCAAATTTAAGTCAAAGAATTTAGACCAGGTCATTGATGAAATAAATAATTGCGGTTTCGGCTTAACCTTTGGTATTCATTCACGGGTTGAAGAAAAAATTGAATATATCAGAGCTAGAATGAAAATAGGCAATATATATGCTAATCGTTCAATCGTTGGAGCAAAAGTAGAGTCCCAACCATTTGGCGGGCAAAATAAGTCTGGAACAGGTTTTAAAGCTGGAGGACCTCATTATCTACTTAGATTTATGACTGAGCGCACAACAACTGTCAACACAACCGCATTTGGTGGTAATGTCGAGCTGCTAAATGGCTAGGCAAATCAAGTCAATTTAAACTTCAATAGCAAGCAAGGAATAAATTGAAAAATAGTGAGATGTGCTGCCTCCAAGGACAAAAAGATGCCAAATTGAGTGGTTAAATGGTAATTTTTCCCAGAGATAGAATATCACTCCTACGGTATAGAATAATCCCCCAGCAATTAATAAATACATACTTCTTGTTGAAAGACTGATGAATAATTTATCTAGTACTATCAATACTAACCACCCCATTAGCAAATAGTTTATAAAGGCTATCCTTTGCAAAATTTTATTTTTACTACATCTAAAAATACAACTTACAATAACCAATCCCCAAATCACCGTTATCATTATCAACCCAACAGAATCTTCAATTCCTACTAGCATCAAGGGAGAATAGGTTCCAGCAATTAGGAAATATATAGACAGGTGATCAATTCTTTTAAAAAACTGGTTAAATTTCGTATTAGAAAAGGAGTGATAGAGAGTTGATGCGAGATAGAGACCGGTTAGAGTGCTTCCAAAAATGATATAGCTCACTAGATGCAGAGATGTACCTTTAGAATTAGCTTGTTGGCAAAGAGCCACAAAACCTACTATGCTCAATAAAGCACCGGCCCCATGAGTCAGAATGTTAAGCAGTTCTTCCTTAAACCCATACTCTGAAATACGGATTTTTGGGTTATATGGCGTCATCAAATTAGTACAATTTTTATTCATGTTGCCATTGTCTGCTCTTTTCTGATTTATTGCAAGCATTAAAAAATGGTAATGTTTTTCTTAAATCTGACTTATCAAATCTTCAAGAGATTGCTGACAAACTCCATATTCTTTCCAAGAACAGCCTTGGCAAGCTATGTGAAATTTTTTAACACTCATATGTGTTTTGATTTGTTCTTTAGCTTGTTTCCAAGTAAAAACATCTCCCTTTTTAAGTGATAAAGCAGCGGCATGAGCAACATCTAATTTGCTGATCTTATCTTGTACTTTGCAAATTATTTCATCAATTTTGTTTGGACAAGCAGAGCATATGCTGTCCATGAATGGCACTACTTCAATTTGTGTTTCTTCATCGTCGTTTAGTTGCTGAACTATTTTCTTGTAATTACGGACAAAACCCAAGGAGTACCCTTTGCCTTGAAAACCTAGGGTACACTAAAATGATGTGGTCTAAACTTTATTGTTTCTGCCATATTATGTGCTTTTTCAGCAATTTCACAGAAGAAGCCGTAAAAATCGCTTTGACAATACCAGGGATAATAAATGGATATAAACCCACCTCTAGTGCTTTATCGCTGCCAACAAAAAGTGCAAGTTGTGGCACGCCAATTATAAACAAACAGGCAGAACCAATTGCGCTGTAAAGCACTAGCTTTGCCCAACTACCTTCACCAAATTTCTCACGCATACTAGTTACCAAATATACGCAAAGAATCATACCAAATATATATCCTCCAGAAGGTCCAGCTAGATGATATACACCACTCTTAAAACCCGAAAAAACAGGAGCACCCAGGGCTCCAAGACTTATAAAGCCAACCATAGAAGCTATGGCCTCCTTTTTCTCATAACATAGTGCTATGATCAAGACACCCACACTATACAATGTTATTGGTACAGGACCTATTGGTATCTGCACTTGTGCAGATAGAAAGATAAGCGCTATTCCTAGTGCTACTCTAAGCAACTTATAATTAAGCCTTGATTGAATTTTACTAGATAATACTCGCATAAAAACCTCTTAATATATAACACGTATAAAAAAATATACAGCGATTCTACATACGTAATCATGACATGTCAAACTGTTGGCGCTCTACCGCTTAGCGTTGTCGATTTTTAGGCTTTGAGCGCTTACGCTTATTCTTACGCGACAATTTTATTTTAGGTTGGACTAATTTTTTCTTAATTACTTTTGCAGCGCTAATTGCACTTACCTGAGCTTGACTCTTATCCGTTTGTAGCGCTTTAGCACTAGGTGATTTTGGAGTTTTATGATTACTAGATTCTGGTAAGCTAGTCTTTAATTGATCTAGATTATTATATTTAGAGAGAGGATCATGAGCTCTAATAAAATCTTTACTATAGCTTTTAACTGTTCCAACTACCCCTCTAGTATCTTGAATTACTTTTTCCGTTTTAAGCACTTCTTGTTTTGCTGTTTCAAAAGCGGCCAGAACTTTCTCAGCACTTGTTCCACGAAATGATCCTTCGTTCACCATTTTTTGAATAGCCAAGGTTTGTACCCTTTGCTCTCTTGTAGCTTGTGCAAGCTCAATTAAATCATCGTACCCTGGGGCATCTGGCTTATTTCGTTCTTGATCAATATTTTGTTTAAATCGTAGGCCTATTTCTTCTTTAGTTGCTTGTTTTTTACTTTCACCATAAAGACCCAAAGCAGCTTTCCCTACCTTACCTGCTCCTATAAGAGAAGGCGCAAAAAGTGCACTAGACACATTTTTCACAACATCAATAGAATTTTTAAGTAAAGCTTTACCATAAGAACTAACATTTATAGATGAATTAGGTGTTGTATCTATATATCTTTTCGTTAGGGAAGTTTGATTAGTCCGGCTTGGAATGTATAACTTATCTTCTAAAATTCTAGAAAGTATCGGTTCATTTTTAAGTAACTCATCCTGCCGCTCCCGGGCATTTCTATTCTTTGTTAAAAGAGAATTTTCTTTTCTTAATAACCTAAGGGTTCTCGTATCAATAGTATCTATGGTAGCACCTACCGCAATGGCACTAAGTCCAACTATAGTTGCAGGAACAGTCGCCACAGTAGCACTTGCCAGTACGGTAATTACCCCGATAACACGCCCCACTGCACTACCAGTAACTATTTTAACAGGCGCGGAATCTTTGACATAATTAAATGTATTTTTTAGAAATGTTAAACGCGATGGTCCAAAATCTTCATTGGGTGTTTTAGACATAATATTTAACCAAAATTAGTTACTAATATATTCATTCAAAGCCATGCTTTTAGAAATAACACCTTGGCAATAAGATTTAGAAGGATTAATAAGAAGATTAAGCATTGCGGTTCTACCCAGCAACATACGATGGTGCATAATATCTCGGTTAGTAAGAGTAACCTCAATATCCCAACTCTTACTACCTATCTTAATTGGAGTATGAATAACTGGCCTTATTTGTTTATGACCATTAGAGCTTTTTATCGTCTTCATCCCAATTATTTCTGCTCGACATGGAACAGATATCTGGTCATTAGTTTGAATTGGATGAATGGCAAACTCCACAAATTCTTTTTGATTTAATTTTATAATCTGTATGTCATAAGCATGAAGCGCAGAAGTTTTTGCTCCAGTATCAACTTTAACTTTGATTAAGGGTATGTTAAGTGCTGGTAACTTAGCCCATTCTCTCCACCCAATTAATAATGGATCCCCTTTCATTCAAGATCCTCTTGATAATCTTCTACGCCCTCGGCAACCGCTTCTGCATTCTCAAAAGTTGCAACATGAAATAAAGCATCGCCATTAGTTACCAGGGGCATCATTGTTATTCCAATGATTACACCAGTTTCTCTAGCTCTAACATAATGTTTCTCCTTGCCTAGTGGGTCCGAGATAAATCCCAACACTTCATTTGCCTTAACTTTGTGTCCTACATTCTTTTTAGCATAAAGACTACCACTGTGAGGAGCCCTAATCCAGTGACTGGACGCCGCATGAAATACTTCCCGACGTTTGGGAATTCTGCGTTTGACTAACTCTTTGTCAAGCATTCCTATATTACACATTGTCCACAGAATACCATTCTCAGCCGAACGAATTATCTCTTCATTATATCTAAGAGCTTCCCCACCTTCGAATAGCAATATTTTTACCCCTTTGTCGGTTGCGGCTTGCCGCAGTGAGCCATCTCTCATATTGGAGTGAAGTACAACAGGGACTCCAAAAGATTCAGCTAGAGCTTTTATTTCTTTATTATCTAGAAATGCTCTAATCTGTGGCAAGTTGTATCTATGAGCACTGCCAGTGTGTAAATCAATGCCATAATCGCATTTTTCTACTATCTCTTTCATAAATTTATAAGCAATTTGACTAGCTAAAGAACCTTTCTTTGATCCAGGAAATACTCTATTCAAATCGCGTCTATCCGGTAGATATCTAAGGTTACGGTTATAACCAAATACGTTAATAATAGGTACTGCAATCAGCGTACCCTTTATGGATGAAAGTAATTTTTTACGTTGCAATAATCGTCTAATAGTTTCGACACCGTTTATCTCATCACCATGAATCGCTGAAGAAATGAAAAGAGTTGGGCCATCCTCTTTCCCTCTGATAACTTCAACTGGAATAGTCATCTCAGTATTATCAAATAGCTTCGCAATATGCATTTCAAGGTA
>JAIOYD010000027.1 GCA_021741285.1 Rickettsiaceae bacterium
GTACGGAAGACACCGACAATGCAAGTCTTTAAAAGAAGAGGAAGGTGTTTTATTTTATTTATTACTTCTTGGTCCAAAATATTAGTTTTTGATAAATATCCTGTGTTATAATAATAAAGCTGGTTTACAAGACGCTTACGAATATGCCTTGTTTTTAAAGAAAATTCTGGGAAAATTTTCTTCATCTAGATGTCATCAAATTTATTAAATATCTTGTTTATTTTCTCGTAATTTGCTAAAAAAGCTTGTGATAATTGCTTCCGATTCCGCTCTTTGTAGGCCTGAATAAATTTCGGGTCTATAAAAACAAGAGGGAGTTGTATAAAATCTTACTCCATTTTCTACCGCTCCTTGTTTTATATCCGAGGCAGCGTAGTACATTCGTGCTATTCTTGCGTTGGAAATAGCACTCGCGCACATAGTGCAAGGTTCTAGAGTAATATATATATCGCAATTTGATAAATTTTTATTATTATTTTTTTTGCAAGCAATATCAAGGGCAATCATTTCCGCGTGTAAATTTGAATTGTGGTTTTGTTGCGACATGTTATGTGCTCTAGAAACTATTGTTTTAGTAAGGCGGTCTACTATAACACAACCAACAGGAACCTCCCCCTCTGAGTATGCCATATAAGCTTCATCTAGAGCTGTTTGCATATAAAAATTATTAAAATCAGAATTTGTCATGAGCTTTAGAGATTTATATAAGAAATTATTAGACAGGATCTTGGTGAATTATAATCTCAGCCTTAGGGAAATGCTTCATTAATTCAGTAGCGATTTGATCCGAAATATTATGGGCTTCAAGTAGAGATAAATTTCCATCCATTTCTAGATGAAATTGAATAAAAGGCTTGTCACCGGCAGATCTAGTTTTTAGCTCATGAGCTCCCTTCGCTTCCGGGAAAGCGTTAATAATTTGTAAAATTCTTTCACGATCATTGTCGGCAAATTCTTCATCTGCTAGGTTGCGAATAGCATCTCTAAAAAGTTGGTAAGATGCATATAGTATATATAGTGAAATGCTTATTCCTACTAAGGCGTCAATATACCAAAATGCCACGCTTAAATATAGTGAGACAACAACAGCTAGGTTGCTTATAAAATCTGAAAAATAGTGCACTTTATCAGCTGCAATAATTTTTGAGCCAGTTTTTTTAATTACAAAGCTTTGATATATAACTAAAACAAGTGTTAGAAAAATACATAAATACATTGCATCTACGCCGAGTTCAGAATTTTGTGGAATATCTCTTAGGTATAAAGCTTTGCTTGAAGAGAAAAGAGTAAATAAACATGATATTAAAAAAAATATAGATTGCGAAAATATTGCTAGATCTTGGAACTTACCATGACCGAATCTATGGTTATCATCTGGAGGAGCCAGGGCAATTCTGATCGCAATTAAATTAATAAATGAAGAGGAAATATCTAGGAGTGAATCGATAAGAGAGGCTAGTATAGACTGTGATTCAGTTGCAAGCCAACCATAGCTTTTTATTGATAGGATTATGAAGGCCACTACAACAGATGCATATGATGCAGATTTGATTAAGTCGTTTTCTTTAAGTCCTAACATGAGAGTAATTTATTTGCAATATACTAGCTAAGTGTTTATTATACTAGTATCTAAGAAATTAATGTCAATTTTTTGTACGTCAGAGGAGAAGTTTTTATGAAAAAAATAGCAAATTTATTATTAATTACTGTCGTGTCAATTTCGATGGTTGCTTGTAATGGACAAATGAATAAGCAAGGCGGAGGAACTTTGATTGGGGGGGGCGTTGGTGGTTTACTTGGTTCACAATTTGGTGGAGGAGAGGGCAAGATTGCTACTGTTGCAGTGGGTGCACTTGCGGGAGCTTTAATTGGCAATCAAATTGGCAAAACAATGGATGAGCACGATAAACTAATGCTGGAAAAAAGCTCACATCAAGCGCTTGAATTTTCTCCTTCTGGTAGTAGTGTAGAGTGGAACAACCCAGATAGTGGTAATCATGGTTATATAACCCCAACTAAGACTTTCAAAGAAAGTGGCCAATATTGCCGTGAATATCAGCAAGAGATTGTAGTTGGTGGTGAAAAAAACAAAGCCTATGGCAAGGCTTGTCGCCAAGCAGATGGTCATTGGAAAATAGTCCAATAATAACAATCCTATACAAATATTAGGTAATCTGATATCATTCTCTGAGAAGATTATAGAGATGATATCAGATTTACTTGCTTAAGTTTTATGACCCCACTCGTTGAATTCAAATCTCTATCAAAAAAATTCGGCAACCATACTGTAGTTGAGGAGATAAGTTTTAAATTAAACAAGGGTGAGATTACCACTTTAATTGGTCAAAATGGAGTGGGTAAAACTACCTTGGCTAAAATTATATTGGGTCTTGAGTCATATGATAGTGGCGAATTAATAATTGCAAAAGATTTGCGTATTGGTTATGTGCCCCAAAGTTTAGATTTAAGCTTTGCAATTCCTATGACTGTAAAAGGTCTGCTAGAAATTTTATCGCATCATAAGACAATATCAGAAGACTTTGCTTTATCTTATTTTGTAGATTTCGATGAAATAAAAAATAAAGATATTTCAGAAATATCTGGAGGGCAACTGCAAAAGATTCTTCTTGCTGGAACTATAATTAGTAAACCAGATCTGATAATTCTAGATGAGCCGACGCAATATTTAGACGTTGTGAGTCAACAGGAATTTTATAAAATGTTAGCAGAATTAAAGAATAAATTCGGTATAACGATTTTTATGATTTCACATGATTTGTTTACTGTAATGAAAAATTCTGACCAAGTTATTTGCCTTAATGGCCATGTTTGTTGTAGTGGCAAACCGACGGACATCGATAGTAATAGTGCCTTTAAAAATGCTCTATCCGAAATTGGAGTTTATATTCATACTCACGATCATAAACACTAATTTATGGAAATTATAATATTTGTATCTATTTTAATAGGTTTGATCTTCGCCCCGCTTGGTTGCTTTGTTATGTGGAAGCGTTATGTGTACTTCGGTGAAGGTCTATCTCACGCTAGTATGTTGGCGCTAGCAGTCAGCGTAATTGCGGGATTGCCAATTATATACGCTGGCATCGTCAATACATTGTTTTTTGCTTTACTGGTTTTTAAGATGAAAACCAAGTCAGGTAATAATGCTGCGATTGGCTTGGCTTCAAGTGTTATGATTTCACTGGCGCTGGTATTAGCTAATATTTTTCCTGGTCGTTTTAATTTTAATAGCTTGTTTTTTGGTGATATAATTGGAGCAACTAGTGAAGATGTGGTTAGATTATGTATAATTCTAACTGTTACTTCTGTCTTTTTGATAATATCATTTCGTCAGCTTATTTTAACAATCCTGAGCAGGGATATAGCTCATTCAAAAGGAATATCTGTAAAAATACTCGAGCTTCTCTTTTTATCAATTTTATCGTTTGCGATAATTGCGACTATAAAAATTGTAGGGGCACTATTGGTTACTAGTATGATACTGATACCTGCTATGATTGCACGTCTTACATCTAAAACACCAGCAATGATGATTTGGTTGTCGATCTTTTTTGCTATTATGATGAATTGTTCTGGAATTTTATTGTCGTTTTATGCTGATTTACCATTTGCTCCAATTGTAATTTTGTGTGGCGGAGCCATTTATCTTTTTGTTCATGTTGTCATAAACATTTTATATTTTAAATGAAGTTTAAGGTAAGCGTTAAGTTGTTTAAAAATCAAGCTGCTTAACAATCAGGCTTTTATAGCTTTCAAGCAGTTTAATGTTCTCCGTACAACCGGCAATTTGGCCGTGGCAATTCTTTCTGATAAATGAATTGGCTTTATAGAAAGAATTATTATTTATTTTTGCTATATCAAGAAGTAGTCCGGGAATAAAAGTTATGTCAAGTGCGGGATATTTTGACTCATCTTTAATATCAAAATTTGCATTTATATTATAGAAAGTTTTGAAATAATTTTTTATGTCTCTAGTAAATCTAAGTTGCGTTGAAAAACCTTCAAACGAAGGTAGATGATCACCAAAATTTACAATTATAGTTTTCTTTTTGCGTTTCATTAATTTTGCAATTAAGTCTAGTTGGTCTTCGTTTGTTTTTGCTAGCCTTGCAACATAATCATTAAGCTTTGAACATAACTGATCGTTCATTGAGAGACTGCAACCTATATTGTCAGGGAAAAAGCTTGAATGAGGACCGTGGTTAAGCATAGTGGCTGCAAAAAGATATTTAGGTTTTTCTGGGTTTCGATCAAGGGCATCGATGACCATATCGCCAATCATTTTATCTGGGATACGTCCCCAACTTTCTGGTTCAAACCCGTATTCGTAAATGTCAGTAATCTCATGAGAACCAAGCTTCGTATAAGCATCCATAGCTAAAGAAAAATTCTTGTCCACGGGATATAGAACCTCAACTCTGTAACCTATAGATCTTAGGTAAGACATGATAGAGTTATTTGTATGTGGAACGAGAGTGATAAAGGGCATGTAGCTAGGTCCAGCGAATGATTTGTGTGGCACCCCGGTATTAATTTCGTATTCACTTATCCACGAGCTGCCGCCAAATGTATTGACATTTAATATTCCGCTATATTTTGTATATTTTCCATTTTGGAAAAACTCAAATTTTAGTTTGTCTGCAAAATCGTAATCTAGCTTACTAGGGTCAAATACTGATTCGTTGAGAATGACTACTATATCAGGCAGATCATCTTTGTTTGTAACAGGTATGTTTTTCTCTTTTTCTACTTTATCTAGTATTAGGCTTTCGTCAATTGCTCCTGCTTTAGGATCTATATAAATATCTTGAATAGTAAATATTATGTCAGCAAATGGACCATAGACTTTTCTTGGATACTCTTTGGTTTCATTCTTTATCGATTCAATTGCTAAATGGAAGTATGATTTTTTGTCGAAAGCTATTTCAAAGAGCTTTGAACTAAGCAGAATTGCTACACCAAAAGATACTAATCTTAATGCATAAAAGTTTTTGCTCCCTAGGCGTTGCTTATCAAGGAAAGTATCAAATTTATTCCAAAGCAAAATAAAATTAATCAATAATAGTACAAATATTAAGTAGATTTCTTTAGTGGCATATTCATAAATAAGTCTCATAAGACCATGGTTTATTAATAGTTTAAGCATAAAAAAATCTGCAGCAGATAATTCCTGCATCAAGAATTGCCATTTTATTAGCTTCATATAATCAAATGAAACTGCTAATAGAAGGGTTGAAAACCCAGAAAGAAGGATGCGGTTAGTGATGAGTATTATTATTAAGTAAAAATAAAGGGCTATTATTAAGTTTGCAAATAATAATGTGGTATGAAACTTAGTTGTAAAACCAAGAAATAATACTAGCAAACCAAACCATGTAGTTAGAGAAAAGTACAGCTCTTTTAGAGATATTTTATGATCAACGATTGAATCAATTAAGTTAAGGATTTTCTTCATTAATTACTTATTATTTTATGGAACTTCTTTTACACGATAGATGAAAAACTAACTCAATCAATATATTAACGATAAAAGACTTGATTCTTTTAAAAAATTAGTGCATATTACGCAGGCAAGGTTTAAGGGCGATTAGCTCAGCTGGTAGAGCATCTCGTTTACACCGAGACGGTCGGCAGTTCGAATCTGTCATCGCCCACCATAAATCTCGCCATATTAATTTTAAGTATTTTAGATAAATAATCATGAAAACAAACGCGAAACAACTTACATTCGTAATATTAGGTTTACTAATAGTAACTGCAGTATTTACTTTTTCAAAGTTAAATGTTGCTTCTGCCGCTAAAACTGATGGTAAGAAATTTGGAGATTGGCAAGTTGCTTGCACACCCGCGGATGAAAAAACAAAAACTCCTGAAGTGTGTATGTTAAATCAACAAATCAATGTTACACAGGAAGATAAGACTCAGCAACCTGTGGCTTTATTCCAAATAGGCTATTTTGGTCCTAAGCAGGAATTAAAGCTTATTCAGACTTTGCCACTTGGAGTAAGAATTGAAGCTGGTACCTCTATAATAAGCTCCAAAAAACTAATTGCTCCGGGCAAGTACACCACATGTATTGCAGGTGGATGTCAAGCAGTGGTTCCTCTTTCTAATGCAGATTTAAAAGCTTTGTTTTCAAATTCTGAGAATGTAGTGGCTTTTATGAACCTCGAAGGTAAACAACTTAGTTTACCAATATCAATAAAAGGTCTAGAAGAAGGGTTGAACTACCTTAAATAATTTGTAGTTTAAGTATACCATTTCCTATTTAAATTCTTATATCGGATTTTAAACAGGAAATGGTAAAATTAATTTATTTGGTAGGATATAAGATAAGAATTTTCTGATAAATGAGCTTCTAAGTCTTTGACTAGCTTCATCCCAGATTGATTTAGCGACTGCAAATGCCGCTCTTTGAACTTGAGCATTTTTCGTATCTCGTCCTACATCAATAACAAATATGTTTCTCACCTTACCCATCAATGGTAATGTAGTTTGTACTCCTTGTAATGACTACTGCATTTTCTGTAAGTTAATTCCTTTTATATATCTTTTATAACTGTTGCTAAATCGGTGATATCTCCATACCGCTGGGCTGATTATCGATACAGGAAATCTAGGATGTTTCGGTGGGCGATGGAGGGCATATAATCATTTATATAAAGTTATTTGAACCTTTCTAGAATATCACTAAAATCCTATCTAGCTCAATCATACCCTTCTTATAGCAAGATTAACTTGACTGTGCCAACAGAGCCTTTAAAAATTTAACCTTACTTTTATAGCCCCCTGATGAGCAGTATATTTTGTACTTAAGTAAAGATCATATCCCGCAGATAATTCTATTGCTCCTTTGGAAGTAGATACTGATGTGCCTAAATTATAGAATACTCTTTCTTGTTCAGTAGTCTTCTTTACAAGTTTATTCCCAGATAATCCATCAAGTAAAACCGTGACTTTTGGAGATTTATTCAGTAAGTCATAACTTATGTTACCATGAACTTCTGGTACTACTCTATAGCTATGAAAATTTGTCTCATGTGAGAAACTTGTACCAATAATAGCATCTAATTTATGATCCGTGGCTTTACGTATTGTCAAATTCTGATTTGTTGTTCCTGTTTCTTTGTATTTAGACTGGCCCAGCACCAAATACTCAAAACCAAAGGTTGTTATCATTAGTAACTTATCAGTAATAAGTTTGTTATAACCCGCAAGAGTGTTTAACCCGTAAGCATTTGCGTAAAAATCCCCTTTAGCAATTTCAGTTGTATTTTGGAAAAATCTTTGTTCTCTATTAGAAATTTTATTACGGCTAAAGCTTCCCATAGCTTGTAAAAACCACTTATCATTAAGCTCTTGTACACCATAAATTGAGGTCGTATAAGCTTTAACTTTGCTAGTATCTCCATTATTTGTATCTTTGTGTTTTACATTATTATCTGCATAACTAAAAGCTATACCAATGGTCCTATCTTCAGTAATCTTTGTATCAGCACCAACTACATACCCTGTTGTTTTATTTTTGAATCCTGGGCTTTCTCCTCTAGCTTTTTGTGTTGCTGAGCCCCAAAATATACTACTCCACACACCATGAGCATAATCATCTTCACCCGCAGAAATACCTTGTATATTATCATCTTGTGCAATAGAGAAAGTTTGAATCGTCGATGATTTGAGTCGATTTCCAATGGTTGATAATGCCATATCAACAACTTCGGATATTTGTTCAGAAGCTTCAACAATAACCGGCTGAAGCGCATTAAGTGCTGATACTAAATCTTGACCATCGATAAGTAAAGATGTCAACCGCTGAAAAAGGGCTGCTGCATCACCCACATTATTCCGGTCTGCAAGCCTAATAGCATTCTCTACTGTTGTACTTGACCCACCACCGCCTGTTACGTCATCTTCAATTATGTCGTCAATCTGGTCTTGAGGTAACCTTACCCTTTTTACTACACCATTACTGTAAGACCAAGTTACGAAAGGATTTTGTTTAGCTATAAGAAAATTTGCTTTAGCATTATTGACAATATCTATACTTCTTGGCTCATCTGTATCAGCCACCTCAAAAATTAAATAAGATTGTCCAACTGGGCCCGCTGGAGGTAATATGGCCGCAATATCAGTAAGAGTTATGTTAAAAGAAGTTACTACGTTTAAATCAAGATCTCCGCTAAGAACTAAAAAACGCCCGTGTTTGCTATCATCTACCGTAAACTTGACAGTTGGATTACCAACAAATTCTGAACTAGATGCATTGTCAAAGGATAAAGTATTATTGCCCAAGGATATAGTTGTCGAATCAGCGACAGTCTGGCCATCAAAGACCAAATCATTGCCAAGTATAATATTTGGCTGAGATAAAGTTATGTTATCTGAGTGCAAATTCCCAGATAAATTAACTACGCTACCAGCAGCTCCTAAAAATTTAATGTCATTCATTTTGATATCACTAGTACCAATATCCTGGATTATTGTTGCATTTGATAACACATCTACTTCAGAATGTTTAACTCCATGACCACCTGAAAACTCACCAGGGCCAAAGGGAAGTGTAGTAATTAGAGCGTCTATAAAACTATTATCCTCCATAATAAAAATACTGGAATCTAAAGAAATATTACCAATTTCTTCTGCTCCATAAAGCTTAAATTCATTCGCATAGATACTATATCCACTTTTAAGAGTAGTTTTTGTTGTTGATGCGTTCCCTCCCATTGTAGGAACTACTATATTAATTCTTACACTTACAGATCCAATATTGGAGTTAATCTCTTTATCATTATCAGACGCTAAAATAAAATTACCTTGTCCCTCAATATTGATTATGGTTGTATCGAACTGAAACCTTCCTTTAGCGCCAGAGTTAATAGTCATACCTTCTAGGAGTGTACCAGGAGTATTAGAAAGTGATCCGGTAAACGTTACTATGCTATTATTATTGATAATTATTTTACCAGCATCTCCTCCAGTACTTAAAAAGCTGGTTAATAAAGTAATTGGCACATTATTACTAAGAGTTAAAGTTGATCCTATTATCCCGTTAAAATCAACAATATTAAGACCAGAATAAATATTTGCAAATGGTGATGCATCAAGTGTAGCAAACGTCGCACTACCACCTGTATCCATTTTAAGTTCGACTATAGGATTGCCTGTTATACCGCCTATATACAAATTACTATTCTTGATAAAAATTGTTCCAGCTGCAATTGCTCCACTATCTACATAACTGACATTGAAACTACCAAGACCAATTGCATTGATAGTATGATTACCTCCAAAAATCATTGAATCACCACTAATAAAACCATTGGGAATCCAATCTGTAGCAGTGCTAATATTTGATATTGCATTTTGGCTTGTTCTATCAATGGCAATAGCAGAAGTACTGCTAAAAAAGCCGGACGACAATGCTATTATAGATGCTGTTGAAAGCACATTTTTCAATAATTTACTAGACTTACTATACATAATTCACCTATCACATTGTTATATAAACCATAACTATAGTATTATAAATGCTATGCATTAGTTAATTAACAATTTTACTTTGTAGCAACGAATCTTTATTTGTTATGGTATATTTGCTATTACAAGTTGAATATCTGTTATGATAATAAAACAAGAAAATCAGGAAGAGCTGAGTGCACGTCAAAAAAAAATAATATTTTCTATAAAAAAACAGTTTGATATATTTCAAAAAAAAGGGATTTCTGTTGAGCATATAGAAACTATTTGTCGTTTGTCCGATCAGGAAAAAAGAAATTTAGGACTCCTAAGAATACAAATTATTGACGATAGGCTATATGTCGATCATCATGTTGCATCTATTTATCCTGAGAGTTCTAAACTAGCTTGCAATAATATAATTAAAAGATTAGTTCGCATTGTAAAAACTCATAAAATTCATAATATTGATTTTATCTTTCTGACAATTGATAATATTAATAACATTGCCCAAGAGTCAGGTGTATTGATAGAAAATTTTCCAGCCTTTATGAGTTCAAAGAATTTAGAATCCAAATTAGAAAAAAATAAGTTATTACTGCCAGACCCTTATATTCTAGACAATGAAAAATGGCCTAACCTTATTAATCAAATTAATGAAGCATCCAAAACTTATTCTTGGGATGAAAAAATAGAGAAGATTTTTTGGCGAGGAGCAACAACTGGTGGCACGTATAATTTGGAAAATTATCATAAACTTTGTAGACTAACTTTGGTAATGCTATCGCGGAGTTTTCCTGATTTAATAGATGCTAAATTTGTAGATTATGCTAATTTTAGCAACAATCAAAGTGGTATATATTTATATAATATTATGATTAGGTTATTTGATAATCCAGGTAAACTAACGGAAACAGAACATTTAAAATATAAATATCTTATTTCTATTGATGGAAACACAGCTGCATGGCTTAGAGTACCGTGGATTCTTTTATCAAATTCCATTCTTCTAAAACCGGAAACCTCATTTACGCAAATTTTTTATGATGCGCTGGAGCCCTATGTCAACTATATACCCTTAAAAGAAGATTTATCAGATGTTTTTGAAAAACTAGAATGGTTAAAAACAAACGATAGTAAGGCTGAAATTATTTCTAAAAATGCTACAGCTTTTTGTCAAAAAGCTTTAATGCCAAACGATTTCGATAATTATATAGCAACTACCTTAAATGAATATCACTTATTACAAAAGTTCAGGGTCTGTCCGATTGATTGTGTAAATTCTCATAAGTTATAATCAGAAAAATTATAATTTAAGAGAAAACCAATATGACTAATAATTTAGAAATTGCAAAAATCAATGCAGCAGTAGATCTACTAATTGAAAGTGAC
>JAIOYD010000028.1 GCA_021741285.1 Rickettsiaceae bacterium
GAATACAACCTTTGGTCTCTCTCAAACTGGCTCAAGTCCACTGGAGTTCCTGTCCCAAAAACTTCCACCCCAATTTTTCCTATTTTTTTTGCGACTACTTCACATTTTGCATCGATTAGATAATTAAACATGGGGGCAACGTAGAATTCTTTATTAACTAAATCTTTGGCTTCACGCATTCTATTGTAAGCATTTAGAAACAACCTACTTGTCTTAAACCCATAAATTCCGATCGTTGCTTCGTTTGAAATCTGTTTTTTCTCAACCACAAAATTTACTTCTCCAGTTATACCCCTGCTAATATATGACCATTGATTGCCCGATGCTTCCATAGTCAAAATCGAGCCACAAACATCAGTTATATTCAAAATCTCAATAAAATTTAATAAATCTCCGAACACGTATTGATCTGTATTGGCAATCACGAGAGGTTCATTATCAGATATCCGTTGGGCAGCTAATGCAACAGTGGTTGCAGGTCCATCAGTAATTGTATCAATGGTAATGAATCGACATTTTTTATGTAGTCGAGGAAACTCTGATTTCAAAGCTTTTTCTATTTCATGTTCACTTTGACTGATAATCCATATTTGATCGTTGGTCTTTATCGGAAAGTTAGATATAGCCCAAATCAAAAGTGGCACATTGTGTACCCTGATTAAGGGTTTTGGTGTTTCAATACCATTGTCTCTAAACCTCTTTCCTAATCCTGCTGCAGGAAATACATAATTCATGGTCACCTCGTAGCTATTATCTTATCTGCAGGAATACTGGGGTACTTAACACAAACTAATATAGAGTCCTCAAGCGCTTCAAAATCACAGATTTCCTTGGGTTCAATTACAATAATTTCACCAACGTTCACTATACGGTTACAAATTAGGATTTTCCCTTTACACACAACGGTAATTTCTGTTGCAACATTCTGAAAATGTTTTGCTTCTTTCGTGCCTTTGCTAAAGTTTTTAACAGAGACTTCAAAAGTCTCGCTCTTGAAGATTGATGGTTCAAAATTGCCAATAAACCATCCGCCTATGAATTGTTCCAACCTATAAATTACCATAAATACTCCTTTTGGTTAGTATTATTCTATTCTGTTGAAATTATTGGATACGCGCTTATACTGGGCGGGATTAATTTTATAAAATTTCACTTTTAAGTTATTCATTATATAGTAATTCAGAGCAGGTGCAATAAAAAAATTGCCTCCAACTGAATAGTTGTTTATAAATATCCATCTGCAAGCCAATAAAAAATCTGACTTGCATTTAAAGTAAAAAACTCCAGCTGTTGCAAATGATCCGATAACCTTTTTTTCAGCCACTTCAACAACTTCCTCATTTTTATTTACTCTTACATAGGAATAGTTAGGATCAGTAGAGTTAAAAACTATTGTTCCTGCATCACAATTATCATCAATCATACTTCGAACAAAGTCCGAAATTATGCCAGAATCTAAAATTGAGTCACCCGGACATAAAATGATTGGGTAATTTTCAACAACTTTAGAGGCAACCACCAATGCTGATGTGGCTAACGCACCTTTAGTCTCTGTCGTCACATGAAACTTTTGACCCTTACCAGTTAAATCTGTCAGTGACTCAAAAAAGCTATTCTCAACAAAAATAGTTGCAAACTCGCTGTAATAACTTTCTAAAATTCTACTGGAGAAAGGGACGCCATCTAAAATTAATGAGTTCTTTGATAGATGATTATTACTTGACTCTCTAGATCCGATATCAAGAATTATGCTGTAAATTTTGCTATTCATCTAATTTCTCAAAATAAGGTAGCAAAAGTTCAATAGTCAATTGGGAAGGATCTTCTACTTTGATTATGTTGCAAAGTCCTGCAAGTTTTGCAGCTTGAACGCCATAATTACCGTCTTCTACAACTAAAATTTCAGTAGGGCTCAAGTTCATTTTTTTACAAGCTAAATGATACCCTTCTGGATTTGGTTTGGGATTATTGACATCTTCATTTGTAACTACAAATTCAAAGTACTGATGAATTCCACTATACTTCAGCATCGCTTCAGAAGTATCCCTAATGCTATTTGTAACAACTGCCATTCTGATTCCCAATAATTCAAGGCGCTTTAACAATATCTGAATGGCTACGATCGGAAAACAATTTTGTGCAGCTATTCTCAAGGTTCTATCTTGTTTTAAATCAAAAATAATTGGATGTAATTCTTTTGGAAATCCAAAGTTTTTTGTAAGGTATTCTAATTTTTTATTTGTGGACAACCCATCCATTTGTAGTTTATGTAAATCTTCTGAGATTGAGTATCCGAAGACTACTAAAGCATCATTTAAAGCTTGTTTGTGCCAATCTCGTGCATCAATTAAAGTACCATCCATATCAAACAAAACGGCTTTAAATTTGCTCATAAAAAAAGTCTAGCGCACAATAGAGGCTGACTTCTATTGTTAACTTATTCCTAATTCGAATTACCTGAGTATTTGACAAACTCCTCAGGTAAATCAGTACAGATGCTGAGTGAATATCCCTCAATTTTTCTAGCAATAATCCAGTCCCATGAGTTTTTGTATGGACGATTATGAATTTCTGGAGATACCATTATTACTTCTGATTTATCCATATATTTCTGTATTCCATTCGATTTTAGCCACCAATCAGAATAAAATCCATCCATCCAAATATATGACGTTGCCCACGGAATAGTTTTCTCAAATTCACTCAGACGAAGAGCATGCGGCAAATCCAACTCTCGATATTTTAGCATTTCCGGAATAGAACCATCGAAAAAAAAACTTTTATTGTTTTGCAACAATTTTTCTAGAATATTGCTTTCATTAAATAGTCCATCTGACTTTATGTTGAGCGCTAAACGAATTCCAGTTAAGTCAAATTCTCGGATGTCTTTACTTAGTAAATAACTGGAATCGTCATGACTAACAATAATTTTTCCATTAGAATATCGAAGATCTATTTCAGCCGAAAAATTCTTCAGCTTTGCAGTTTTTATCGATTTAATTGAATTTTGATCTGATTTTGTGTGCCAGTAACCCCTGTGAGCAAAAATCTGAGAGGAGCTAAACATTAACTAATAACTCAAAATTCTTTAACAATATAAGCTGTAGGCGCAATTAAATTTGTATTCAATAGTCTTACTCTTTTTTGTGCAATAAATCGATCAACTGCATTACTTTCAGTCCATTCATTTACGGCGTATTCATCGAAAACCATAACTCCACCAGGCACTAATCTATCCCATAGTAAATCCATGCATTTATAGGTTGGCTCATCTGTGTCTAGGTCAAAATTTATAACTGAAGCCCTAAATCCCGGATTATGTTCAAGGAATTTGGGAACTGTGTCAAAAACATCGCCCTTGATGATGGAGAAATTGCTAAATCCAACCATCGTTAAAACCTCATTTAAATATATATCATAATTCTCAGCGTCAAAATTTCTTTCGGCAAATAAAGACCTCATTACTTCGCTATCAGAAGTATTGATATTTTTCACTAATGTGTCTTGATCAAAAATATCAAACCCTAAAACTTTCTTATTGTTCATTCCTAGAATTTTTAATATTTTTAACCATCCGACCATTCCTGAGCCTTTAAATACTCCCAACTCAATTATGTCTCCTGGAACATCCCTAGTCTGTGACAATGTATTATACTTAAACAAAAGCTTCTGTAGTATCTTTAAATCTTTAGCAAATATAAATTCATTGTAAGAGTCATAAAAAGTCTGGGACTCATTATCGTGAATAAACATTTATTGCTCGTTTTCTATTCAACTTGTCAAATTGAAATAATAGGTTTTAACGATATTACTACTATCTAGGCTTGCAAGCACATGCTATCATTTTTTAATGGGAACAGATCAAACTTCTAAAGTTTATGTGGATGTCGGAGCTTCCATTGGTGAATTTTCATCTCATGTTTTAGCCAAGGATCCAAGCGCCACAGTTTATGCAGTTGAGCCCAACATTGACTATTGTAAAGATTTTTTGACTAATATCCAATATCAAAATGTCGGTCGAATGTTTATAGAATATTGCGCCCTGGCTAAAACCACGGGGTCAGCTATATTCTATGGGTCAAAAGTTTTGGGTGGAAATATCGGAAGTTTAAAGAGGATTAATCCAGAGAAATCGTGGGATGATTACCTGAACAACCATCTTGATAAAAATTTATTAAATCAAGAAATCACTATCAGAACCATTTCAGTAAAAGAGTTTATTTCTAGAAATAATCTATCTAAAATAGATTTTTTAAAAATTGATGCGCAGGGTAGCGACATAGAGATTTTAGAGCTTTTTCTATCAGAAATTCCGGTTGAGTGTTCCGTCTTAGAGGTAAACACATTATCTACAAGTAGTGAAAATATTTACCTCTCCGGTAATAATCTTGAGCAATTGGTTAGATTGATTTGTCGATTCGATCTCAAAATTCTTAAAATCGTGCCAAATTCAGATTTTACCGAACTAAACATTTTTCTCGCAAAAAATGAAAATGAGGGGCACGCACTTTTAGATTTGTTAGATTTGGGTAATTCAATTACTTTTCAACGTGGATGGCAAGTGAAAGTTTTAAAAGCAGATAGCAATTTTCGCAAAAATAGATTAATTGCCGTGTTAAAACGGATAAAGTATTTTTTGAATCAACCCAGTTAAATGTATAGCACAATATCAAGAAGAAAAGTGGATTGAAGAACACGAAATGCGAAAATCCAAACCAGATTATATAATTATCGACTTTACTGCCAAACATAGATTTACACATCAATCCCCTTTAATTTTGAAATATTCTGAAATTATTACTCAGAATCATGGTAGTTTATTAACGTTGCTTCCAAAACATACAGATAGGGCAATTTTTGAAAATTTATGTGGAGATAAGAGATTTATTCTTGCAAACTCAATTTACGGTCCTGAACCAAAGGATAATATCGCTACTTACCTCGTAAATAGATTCATATCAATACTATTTAAAATTAAAAACGAAGATTCATTTCTTAAGAAATTCATTAGGTGGATTCAGTTAATCAAAGTTATTCTATATTTGGCACTTTTTGTTTACAAAAGATCTAAACCACAAGTGTTACTTTTCCCTACGGCAGACCCATTATCTATTGAATTGTTGAAATTGTTAAGTAAGTCAAGAGTAAAAAACCATTTCAAATTTAGAATTAGATTAGTTGGAAACGAAAGTCGCGGCCAATACGGACATGAAAAGATTTACGCTGAATTAGAGTACATTGCCCAGGATAGTGAGTGCGATATTCTCATAGGATATGAAACGAAAAAATACAGAGATTTTTTGATTCAGCATGGAATTTCTAGAAGTGTTTTAATGTGGTCACCTTGGCCAGTTTTCTTAAACCCTATTTCATCAGAGAAGCAAAAGCAGTTTGAACAAGTTAGAGTCGGTTTTATTGGTGGGGCGAAAAAAAGAAAAGGGTTTGACTTAATTCCTCGCATAATTGAATTAACCAATGAATCAAATTTAAAAGTCAAGTTTGTTATCCAGAAAGCCGTGTATCCCTGGCCAGAGTACATAAAGACAATTCACGAGATAAGATCATCCTATTTTTCTGAATGTGAATTGCTCGACTCTTTCATTACGACAGATAAGTTAATGGAAATAATTGCTTCAATAAACTGTTTGGTATTGCCGTATGATTCAAATTCTTATAAAATCAACGCGTCAGGAATACTTTATCATGGTGCGGATTTGATGGTGCCATCAATAACTTTTGCTGGAGTTGGTTTTGAAGATGAAATTACTGAATTTGGATTGGGAGTAATCATTGATTCGATTCAAGATATTCCTACCGCAATTACAACTGCCCTAAGTTGTACAAGTGATAACTTTATAAATTACAATCGTCAAAGAACTTTAGCTAATGAAAGTTTCTTATCCAATTCAAAAACGTGATTTTAGTACCTCTACTGAATCTACGAAAAAAGTGCTTTGTTTTCTTAAGAATTACCCATGCTATCTCTCCTATTTTGTTAAATACATCAATGCTACAATTAAAAGTTTTAAATCTAATATTAACAGAGCCTTTAAAATAATTCTTACTCAAGCCTATGTCGTCATACTTTAAAAATTTAAAATAATTCTGTTCAGAATATCTGATAGATTTTAGAAGCTGTACACTAACGTAACCTTTCCTAACACGACTAATTTTGTCATTTAATTTGAAGTTGGCATACAAATTAAAAAAATTGTAGCCCAAAAGTTGCTCGCTTGATATTGGAAAGATAACTCTTTTATGGGTTAGAATGCTATAGTTTTTTTCCCAAATGCATTTACTAGATTGCCAAATATTTTTTAGTGTCTCTCTTCTACCAATTTGAAATGTGTCCGGTATGCCACCTAAGGTACCGTCAACAGAGTATTTCAATCCGCTGTAATGTTCCAAGAGGAATGCAATTTTTAGCTCCGCTCTGGCATGGAATTCTATAAATAGATTATCTAATATTTTTGAAAAATTCAATATGTCTGAGGGCAGTAGTTCAATTCTTGTTCTGATAACAAATTCATTTTTTGTAGCTTCGAGACCTGCACATGTTGTTATGAGCATTCGGCTTATGTTGCTTGTCTGACTTTTTTTTGAGCTATGCAAAGGCCAGGGCAATATTCGATATTCATCAGGACCAGGATCATCATTAATAACAATCTTTGTGGCAATATTGGTGAGTAAAGGTTCAAGTTCGTCTTGGTAAGTTGATATGACTATTTCATTATTGTGGTTCAGCGAAAGAAAATTTCTAAGACAAATCGCAGTATTCTGCAGATCTATTCCCCTATTAATTCGTGATTTTATGGGACCGGATATAACTAAACTTATGGCTTCCATAAAATCAATTCAATAGTTTTCAATACTCGTCTATCATTTTCTTGATTCCTTGTTCTAAAGTTATTCTTGGCGTCCAACCAGGTAGCTTGCTAACTTCAGATTGAATCATATTACGCCCTTCAGAAGAACCTTTTATTACTTTTGCACCAGTTAGTTTAGAAATTATGAGAGCAACATCGAGTATCGATATGAAAGCATCAGTAGATACATCAAAAACATTCCCACCGAGGATTTCAATAATTTTAAGATAAGCTGAACATGTATCATCGAGATGTATAAACTTTCGGAGTTCATTTCCGTTTGTAAGCATATTGATTTCACCTTTTGTGATTGCTTGATGCAGGAGATCACTAATTACATGACTTTTCTTATCCAATTCTTCAACTTGGCCATAAACATTCCACTGGCGAGCTATCCCACAATTTTTAATCGTTTTGCAATAGTTTTCTGCAATTAATTTAGACAATGAATATGGTGAATTATCAGTACCAGCTAACTGTGAAGAAACAAATAAGAATGGAATCTGACTATTTTCTAGTTGGGGAATTATATTTGCTATCAATTTAACATTGTTTTTGAACTGAGCGTTCCAGGTTGACGTTTCATTCAGGTATTTTGATCCTCCAACATCCCAAGCTAAAAAAAAGCAAGCATCGAATCTATCTAGCCGATCTAACTCAATATGACGCAAATCGTTGTCTGGTCGTGATTTGTAATCGATTGATTTCACATTGAAACCTAAGTTCGATAGATAATTACAAAAGTACTTGCCAATAAAACCTTCACCACCCAGGACTAGATATGATTTCATAAAAGCAGTCTACAATTACTTTGATAGAATGTGAGGCATTAGACAATTACCAAGCAATTTTTAGCGTAAATTATTTATACCGAGCAAGGAGAAGGGTAAAATCAAATATGAATTTATCTCAAAGCAGATTTAGCCAAAAATGAACTTAGTATTTGCGCACTTTAATGCACCGATCCCTAAATTTTTGATAAACAATATTGACCGCACTATTGCGTTGTTTCCCAAAAAATCTGTATATCTGCTTACTAATTTACAAAAATCTTTACCTAAAAATACTGAATTAGAAATATTCTCAATTTATCCGAATCATGAATGGACATTATTAGAAAATAGTATTACACATCCAAAGTTTAGATCTAATTTTCCATTTACCTCCATGTTTAGATTCTTAGCCTTGTCAAAGTTTATGAGCGAGATTAATGGCGAGGTGCTACATATCGAATCAGATGTAATAATTTCTGAGAGTTTTCCGTTCAAAAAACTTAGTGAAAATGGAGCTCTTTTAGCATTTCCGATTGTTAACGATCACTTAGGAATTGCAAGCACTTTGTATTTAAAAAATAAAAAAGCTGCTAGGTTATTAGCTCTTGAAACTATAACTTCTGCTAGTAAAAATCCAAAAACTACAGATATGCATGTTTTGAGTGAAATAAGATACAGATACCCCCTCTTGTTCCAGTTGCTTCCTACGACTCCAAGTAAGGGTTTAGAGAATACAAAACTAGATTTTATTCAAATGAACAATGATGCCATTAGTTTTTTCGATGGGTTATTTGATGCAGCCGATCTTGGAAGATACTTATTCGGTGATGATCCTAGAAATATGAGTGGTATATCCAGATTGCGTACGAATTTTCCGACCACTTACCATAACATTAGAAATTTGAAACTAGGCAAATCTAAAAGTTCTGATTTTCCATATTCCACCAGAGATGGTAGCGGAGTACTACCTATATACTCTTTACATTTACATTCAAAAAAAGCTAAATTATTTAAGCAAAAACAATTTAGAAAAGCGATGACAGGTGCCTTACTCAATTACCAAAAGAAGCCTAGTCAAAAAATTGTTTTACATATTTGGATCAGGTCCTTACCTAGAAGGTTAGTTAGGAAATTGTATTATAGGTAGGTTTATTCTACGTGATTGAGTTTGAACATTTTGCTTTGATGTTTACTGCCAAGTAGTAAGTAATTTTTAAGTTGGTTAACCAGAAATTCTTCTATTTCTCCATTTTTATCTTCACATAGGATAAAGGTTGGTAAAACAATTCTTGGGTTTTCATTATTAACACAATACTCAACAATTTTTTTTATAATGTCAAAATCATTTCCTTCGATATCTGTCATAACTAAATCAATTTTTGAGCAAATAGAATTAATGAATTTATCCATTAACTTATCAATTGAAAGCGCTTTCACATTTTTATTCTTTGGAGCATATCCAGATTTTCTCCAATGTTCGGCTAAGTTTTTATCAAAGGTATTAAGCACTGCATGTCTACGGTGAAAATAAAAATACTCTAGTTTTTCTTTATTATCTGGCGAAATTGCGATATTTATAAATTTATTCATAGGACGAAAAATTCTCCATTGAATTGCTATTTTTGGATTAGCATCAACATGAAGACTTCTCTTGTTTCTTCTCAAGTGATAGCTATTTGAATACAGGACTGGTTGAAAGCAGCCAATTTCTAAATAGCTTATTTCGTTTAATTTTTCTGGTAGGTATTTTTCTAACAGTTCTTTTTCTTGGAATTGTGTTTTATCAGACTTAAATAAATACTTTAAGTTAAGCCGAAAATCTGCAAATACGAAGAACGCACTTGAAATTTCTAATCTTAAATTGGTGAAATAATTGTGAAGGTTAATAACTAATTCCTCCTTTTAATCTGCAACAGATTTGACATGCTAATGTATTCTAAATGTTTATTGTTTTAGAAGCTTTAAACACCTCGGTGTTTCCGTGTAAGACTTATTGAAAGAAATAACATTTCAATTTTCTTTTTCAGTCGATTTAAGTTGAACACTTTAATTCATGACTTTAGGAATTTAAGCGTGCGCCCGCAGGGATTCGAACCCCGAACCTTCTGATCCGTAGTCAGATGCTCTATCCGTTGAGCTACGGGCGCAAAGTATTAAGCGATCCGAAGTCTAGCGATTTATCAAGACCTACCCAAACTTATTAACTGCTTCCAATCCACCTCTTTTATTCGTGGTTTTCCAGCAATTTCACCTGAAATGACCTCTGAGGCATTTATCTTCTCCCAAGCAATTTGATCAATTACCTCATGCCCTGATTTTAATAATCCAGTAATTCCTTCACTTGTCTTTGGCTCCTTAAGATTTTCAATGATGAAATCAACTACATCATTTGAATCACTTTTATTTGTGCCAATCACCCCAATTGGTCCACGCTTTGCCCAACCTACTACATAAACATTGTGTTCCACATGTCCTGCAATATTTTTAATCCGCCCGTTTTCAATACTTATACCAGGATACTCAATTGAGTTATAACCGATGGCTGTAATAACTAGCCCAGTTTTGACTGAAAATGTCTCACTTGTTGCAACCACTTTGCCATTTTCAACCTCATTTTTCTGAAACACAATCTCTTCAACTTTGATATTGCCCTTAATTTCAATTGGAGTTGACAAAAACTTTATTTCTAATTTTCTTGGCACGCCTTTTTTCTCATGCTCTGCAATAGCCCTCATCGCTTCAATATTATTTTTTAAATCCTTCTCAACATCATCCATTTCTTCAATGTGCTTAATCGCCTCTTCAATTTGCTTTGGGTCAAT
>JAIOYD010000029.1 GCA_021741285.1 Rickettsiaceae bacterium
AATCAGATAAAATCAATTATTGAACTCACTGATGCAGCCGAACGTTATGGCAGAGGAGAAAAAACAGATAATTATAAGCCTTCGGGTGCAAGGGAAATTAGACAAGCGGGGCTAGCGTTTTTAAAAATGAGAGACCGCATTGAACATCAAACTGCAAAACGTACTCAAATGTTAGCCATGATATCTCATGATCTCAAAACTCCTCTTACTCGTATGAAGCTACAAGCCGAGCTCATGGATGAATCGGAAGAAAAGGAAGAATTACAGTATGATATAGACAGTATGCAACACATGATTGACTCCTATTTAGATTTTGCACGTGGAGAAGGAGGCGAAGATTTTAAAGCAATAAATCTTAATAACCTGATTTCTTCTTATATCAAAACTAAATGGTCTGAGCATAATATCACGCTGGATATTAGTCCAAAACCAGCTATAACACTTATTAAACCACATTCTTTTCAAAGGGCGATTTCTAACCTCATTGGTAATGCTTTCAAATATTCATCTAAAGTCAAGATTTCTATATCTTCAAGCCAAGAAGATGTACTCATCATTATTGAAGATAATGGCAAAGGCATCAAAAAAAATGAACGAAGCTCAGTGTTTAAACCATTTTATCGCGCTGATAAGTCAAGGCCCTTAGATAACTCAGCCGGTGTTGGCCTGGGCCTAGCTATTACAAAAGAAATAATCAGTGGTCATTATGGCAGCATTACGCTGGGTGAAAGCAAAAGTCTCAAAGGGCTACTTGTACAAATTAAATTACCGGTAAAAAAATAGCTTTATGAAACAAAATTTAAATCACTTAGCAATAATTATGGATGGCAATGCCAGGTGGGCAAAGCTCAATGAAAAATCTAAAGCTGAGGGGCATAAAAAGGGAGCAGAAGTTGCAAAATCTCTAATTCCTCACCTATCAAAATTAGGGATAAACTATCTTACCTTATATACATTTTCATCAGAAAACTGGCAAAGACCTGCTGAAGAGGTCTCTATTTTAATTAATCTTTTGAGTCACTACGTCTTGCATGAAACAAAAATTCTTGCCAAACATGGGATCAAGCTTAAAATTATAGGCCATCTGGAGAAATTGGATCCATCGCTTCAACAAAAAATAAAATTTGCTGTTGAAAGCACTAAAAACAACTCCAAAGCTACTGTTTGCATAGCTTTTAGCTACGGTAGTAGAGCAGAAATAGTAGACGCCTTCACCAAAGCGATTAACTCTGGTATAACAAAAATTACAGAAGACAATTTTAGAAATTTCTTATATGATCCAGAAATGCCAGATGTAGATCTTTTAATTAGGACTGGCAGTGATCATAGAGTTAGTAATTTTTTGTTGTGGCAATTAGCCTATGCTGAACTATATTTTTTGGATAAATTTTGGCCTGAATTTGATATAAACGACCTAGAAAATGCCATAGAAAATTACTCAACTCGTCAAAGAAACTTTGGGGGTAGATAGAAATTGTATACTAGCTTATGAATAAAAGAAATTTATTGATTCGTTGTCTTTCAGGTTTGCTACTGGGATGTTTTTTTATTGTAGCAATTTTTGTTTTTAGACCGCTCTTTTATATCGCAATTTATGGTATCGCTGCTGTGATGCTTCTTGAGTGGTATAATATCACTAAGACATCATTATACCATAATCTGATTGGTCTAATCGCCATACCTATTCCTATAGCTTCCTTATTGCTTATTTCCTATCTTGATACTACGGGCTGGCTATTAATGACATTTTTCTGTATAATTTGGAGTGTTGATGTTATGGCAATGGTTGGAGGGAAGCTTGTTGGTGGCCCTAAATTAGCTCCTAAAACTAGTCCAAACAAAACTATTAGCGGCCTAATTATTGGCGTTTCTAGCGCGATAATTAGTCTTAATATTCTGACGCTAATTCCAGCATATAGCCTTCCCTATATGATAGCTACATCAAATGTATTATTAAGTTTTTTTGCTCTAATTATTGGAGTTACTGCCCAGATAAGCGATTTGAGCATATCATTACTAAAAAGAAAATTTAAAATCAAAGATACAGGAACAATTATACCTGGTCACGGTGGGGCACTTGACAGATTTGACAGTATTATTCTAACTGCCCCATTAATTGCCTTGTACTTGCTTAATAACGTTTAGTATATCTATATGATAGAAAAATCTTCAAATAGCTTTACTTTTACTAAGAAAAAAGCCTTTAATGTCGTAGTGTTTTTAATGTTATCTTACTTTGTCTTTCATTCAATTTATGGTAGCAGAGGGGTATTAGCCTATTTTAAGTTGCAGGCAGAGCTGAGCAGCTCGCACAAAAAGCTTGAATTTTTAAGAGCAGAACGACTAGAAATTGAAAACAGAACAAAGCTATTAAGGCATGAATCTATAGATAAGGATATGCTTGACGAAAAAATTAGAAATGTGCTTGGATTTTCTGCTCCAGAAGAAAAAATATTTAAAACACCGCTTAAAAGCGATTAACTTAAGAGAAGAAAATATTATGAGAGTTGTTGTATATAAAAATGATTTACCTGATGATTTCCACTTAGCAGGAGATATTGCAATTGATTCAGAAACAATGGGTTTGAGCTTCCATAGAGATAGGTTATGTGTATTGCAAATTAGCAACGGGGATGGGGATTCATATTTAATTCAATTTGATCAAAATAACTACTCTGCCCCTAATTTAAAAAAATTACTTTTAGATGAAAATAGAGGTAAAATATTTCATTATGCTAGATTTGATTTGGCGGTTATCAAGAAATACTTGGAAATAGATCTGGTGAACATCTTCTGCACAAAAATTGCATCAAAATTAGTTCGAACCTATACAGATCACCACGGATTAAAAGATTTGTGTCGAGAATTGCTTGGCATAACTATTTCCAAACAACAACAATCATCTTATTGGGGAGTGGTAGAGCTAAGCGAAGACCAAAAAGAGTATGCTGCAAAAGATGTGGTTTATCTTCACTCTCTTAGAGCAATACTTATAGACCGTCTCATTGAATTAAATAGAAATAAAATTGCCCACAAATTATTTGAATTTTTACCAATTAGAGCGGAGCTTGATTTAATTGGCTGGAATGATATAGATATTTTTTCCCACGGTAGCTAAGATGGATTATATAACTTTAGCCAAAAATAACATACTAGATCAATCGAAAGCTCTACATATTTTAGCCTACGATATTCCAAGTGACTTCTCTGATTTAGTTGAATATATACTAAAATTTAAAGGCAGAGTCGTTCTTATGGGAATGGGGAAAAGTGGCTATATTGCTAAAAAAATTGCCGCCAGTTTAGCCTCCACAGGCACTCCAGCATTTTATATTCATCCTGGGGAAGCAAGTCACGGCGATCTTGGCATGATTACTGAAATAGATATGGTAATTATGTTATCTAACTCCGGAGAAACTAAAGAATTATTTGACACAATAAATTATTGCAAACGATTCAATATAAAAATTGCAGCAATTACTATGAACGCCAACTCTACCCTTGGTAAAAGTAGCGATTTTCTTCTAAAATTACCAACCCAAAGTGAAACATCTTCTATTTCAGCTCCTACAACCTCTTCGTTAATGACATTATCAATAGGAGACGCGCTAGTGACTACGCTGCATCAGTCCAAAGGATTTACAAAAGAGGATTTTAAGATATTTCACCCTGGTGGTAAGATAGGAACGAATTTGTTGAAGGTATCAGACATAATGAAAGGTGAAGGAGATCTCCCAATAGTGCAAGAAAGCACTAAATTTACCGAAGTACTAATTACTATGAATGAAAAGTGCCTTGGATGTGCAATCGTTTTAAACAAGGATGATGGCATAATAGGAATAATTACTGATGGAGATCTTCGAAGACATATTAATGAGAGTTTAGGTAGCAAGAGAGCGAAAGATGTAATGACTAGTAATCCAAAAACAATAGCTGATAATGCACTAGCAACAGAGGCGATATCCATTATGAATCAAAAATCAATTACTGTTCTTCCCGTGATTCGAGAAAATCAACTTGTAGGAGTAGTGCATATTCATGATATACTGAGACATGGAGTTGCATGAATCAGTTAAATCCCAATCAAAATAAATTTAAACTTGTAAAATACCTCTTTCTTTGTTCGGGAGTATTAGTACTCATACTTATTTTTATTACTATTATATATTCTTCTAGTTCATCGCAAAATAACCAAACTGTTAAGCAAGATATCCTTACTAATAAACCTTACCTTACAAAAGATTATTCATTAGGTATAGAGAATCCAGTTTTCGAAGGGATCAGTAATAATTTAGCCCCCTATAAAATACTCGCCCATACAATGGTGAAAGATAAATATAACAATTACATCCTTCAATTCGTATCCGGTAAATATCTCTCAAGCGATGGCGACATAATTATAAAATCAAATGAAGCTACTCTTGATGATCTAGCAAAAAAAATTATACTTAAGGATGATGTGGTGGTGATTTTCAATGGCATTAAATTAAAATCAAGTCAATTAAATCTTAATATTAATAATCAGAATATAAATAGCGAGGCCCCAGTAATAGTAGATTTTTCCAATTCATATATTAAAGCTGACAAACTTGACTCTGATGATTATTCTAAAATCATTAGATTCAAAGGTAATGTAGAGTCAGTATTTGACATAAGTGATTTCTAGATAATGGCAAGATTCCTAATTTTTTTATTGATGATTTGTACCAGCCCGACTTTAAGAGCCGATGATAAAATTCAAATAACATGCGATCATCTCACACTTAACAAAAAAGATTTATCAGCTACTTTCGAAAACAATGTAAGAGTTAGGTTTGAAGACCAAAATATTTCTACCAGTAAGCTAATTATCTACTATTCTGATCTAGGTCCCAAAAGAGAAATAATAAAAATTGTTTTTCCTACAACACTCAAAGCTATTAAAAGCAACAAAAACAATGTTGATGTTATTATTGCTGATAGTGGTGAATTTGACAATTTAGTAAAAAAACTTACTTTACTCGGAAACGTTCGGATACAAAAAGATGCTAATATACTAGTAACAGATAAAATGGTATACTTTGCTAAACTAAAATCTATAGAAGCACTGCCTAATGCAAAATAAGCTTGTAATAAAAAATCTGTCAAAATCTTACGATAGAAAGCCGGTCTTGAGGGATATTAACTGCTGCCTTTATCAAGGAGAAGTGGTGGGTCTTTTTGGACCAAACGGTGCTGGAAAAACTACTTTATTCAGCATTATTATCGGCTTAATTAAGGCTGATTTAGGGGAGCTGTCTTTAAATGATCAAGATATTACCAATTTACCAATGTATTCAAGATCAAGACTTGGCTTAGGTTACTTACCTCAAGAATCATCAATTTTCAGAGGGTTATCGGTAAAAGATAATATCCGTGCTATACTTGAAATAACTTTAATTAGCAAAGAAGAAATAGAATCTAAATGCGAAGAATTAATGGACGAATTCTCAATTAGTCACTTGAAAAATAAGTCATCTAGTACTTTATCTGGGGGTGAAAGACGAAGACTTGAAATAGCAAGAACACTTGCCTCTAACCCTAAATTCATTCTTTTAGATGAACCTTTAGCGGGCATTGACCCTATCGCAGTTAAAGATATAAAATTACTTATCTCACATTTAAAAAATCGTAATATTGGCATTTTGATTACTGACCACAATGTTCGTGATACTCTAGATATAGTGGATCGAGCTTATATTATTTATGATGGAAAAGTATTGATGGAGGGTAAACCTTCTGAGATAGTTGGAAGTTCAGAAGTGCGTGAAGTGTACCTAGGTCAGACTTTCCTAGAAAGAAATTATCAGTAGCTGGATTGAACTTCCATGAGCAAAAAATCAAATGCACCTATAGCACTCTCCATCATCGCCCTATTTTTGAGTATGCTTCTCTTAAGTTTTGCTGCGGTACCAATTTATAATCTTTTCTGTAAAGCAACGGGATTTGGTGGAACTACTATGCGAGATAAAGCTTTTTCTAAAGTTAATAAAGGTCATCGCAAAATTAACATTGAATTTGATGCCAATGTTGATAAGGATTTGCCATGGAGATTTATCCCTAAACAAAGACGAACTAACGTTATTACCGGAGAAACTGCGTTAATATTTTATGAATCGGAAAATATCGGTGATAAGGATATTATTGGTACATCAGTGTATAATATCACCCCAATGAAAGCTGGTAAATACTTTGTAAAAATACATTGTTTTTGTTTTGAAGAACAGCTTCTTAAACGTGGCCAAAAGATGCTTATGCCAGTTTCTTTCTTTATTGATGCAGACCTTGATAAAGACCCAGAAATGAACAACATCGACACCATAACCCTATCATATAGTTTTTACAAGGTGCGAGACGTAGAGTAATTTGTAAGAAGTTTAATCAAAAGTGTAATGTTATACACAACCTATGGTTAATTGTTATATAGCGAATAAAAAGTAATTTATCTAAGCATGATATTACTTATTGTAAATATTATTTCAATTGTAAATATTGTTTCACTCAAGTATATTATACTATAGGTTTAATGGCTTAAATTTTTTAGTCTTTAAACTTCTACAGTAATAAATAATAAATGAAGTAATAATTATGAGTAAAAAACAAGAGTTTAAAGAAATTAGTTTAAAATTATGGGATAGATTTTTTGGCAACCAAGAACTCATTAACCAAGCTATAGAGTTAATAAATAACATGAGTCAAGATGAACTTAGAAGTGTAGAAAGTAGAGATGATCCGTTACCTCTAGTAATAGCTAATCAACAAGTACTACTTCTAGAAGCTATCATAGAAAAGGGGAAAATTAATCCTAATATAATAAATTCTCTAGCTTCCTCAGGAGATTTAGAAGGAAACAATTTACTGCATTATGCCCTACAATTTGACCCTCATGATAAATATGAGACATTAAAAAAGTTAATTAAAGATGGTGGAGATCCTTCAATTCCAAATATTGATGGAAAGAAACCTGTGCACGCAATGATGGAATTTATGGAGGGAAATTATAGTTATGGTGTTTTTGTGCCAGAAAAGCCAGATTTTTTTAAGTTCATAGTAGAGAATAGTGGTGATCTTAATTTGCCAAGATCCTTACGATAATTGGAAAAAAAGCCAATTACTATATAAGGCCACGCAATAGAAGTTATAAATGTCTGCGATTCAAAAAGTGAAATGAGGACAGAGATAGTGAAAATTCTTGTCGCGCAGGGAATGAATATTTGGGATATAAGTGCAAAGCTTGCAAATATTAGAGGTATTGGTTTACCAATGGAAGCGTTAAAGCTACTTTTTGCAGCTACTAAGGTGATAGATAAAATATCTAAGAATGAACCTTTGAGTGAAAATGATTCAGTAGATAAACTTACTGATTCTGATTATGAGATCTGCCTTGGTAGATTTAAGAATAATATGAAGGCTAGTGGAATAACAAACTTTGAGGTAAGTAAGTTTGATTCATATGCTACACATTTACCTAAGAAGTTACTTACTTTGTTTAAGTCTAATATTGAATCAAATACTTTCGTTAATGAAAACTGTTCCGGCGCTGAGCATGACCAACAACTAGAAGAAGTTAGGTTGCAAGGCGACAATTCAGTACATTTAAATGAAGTTGAGTAGGTTTCGAAAGAGAGTCTATTAAAAGCTATAAAATCAAGTTAGCAAGAAGGTAGTTATTATATGCTTGATAAAATGTAAAATCATGTATTAGTAAATGGTAATTTATGTTAAGGGGATAAAAAAGGTGAGCATTCGCTCACCTTTTTTATTATATTAAATCAGCTTAATACTTAGGTGCAAATAGTTTTATCTAGGTTCTGTGAACAAAATTAGCTGAAGCTAATTTTGAAGGATTTTTTAGCGAATTTTTGAATATATTTCTTTCAAAAATGCTTATTATTGCTTATAATTCAAGTTAGAATTAATCTTAAAGACACTAAAAAAAATGGCATCAAATCAAGAACATCCTTTTCACTTAGTTGCACTGAGTCACTGGCCTATTGCTACTGCATTCTCATTGTTTGCTCTTACTCTAGGCATGGTAATGTTTATGCATGAGCACACTGGGGGTAAATTTGTTTTGGGACTTGGCTTGGTTTCAGTAATTTACTGTGCCTGGAACTGGTGGTCCGATGTAATCGAAGAAGGCAGATCAGGCAAATACCATACTGAGCGTGTTAGAACTGGCTTAAGAATTGGTATGTCATTGTTTATTATGTCAGAAATAATGTTCTTCTTTGCCTTTTTCTTTTCATTCTTTTCTGTAAGCTTATTTCCAGCGGGAATACTTGAAGGCCCTTGGGTAGTAGCACAAGGTGTATGGCCTCCAGAAGGAATTAAAACTTTTGACCCTTGGGACATCCCTTTTATTAATACTTTAATCCTGTTATTGTCCGGTACCACGGTTACTTGGGCTCATCATGCAGTACTTCATAACGATAAAAAAAACTCCGTTACCGCACTAGGGATAACAGTTCTCTTAGGCATTAGCTTTACAATGCTTCAAGCTTACGAATATCACCATGCAGCATTTAAGCTAACCGATGGTGTTTATGCAGCCAATTTCTATTTAGCAACGGGCTTTCATGGCTTGCATGTTATGCTAGGGACAGTATTCCTAGCTGTGTGTTATTTCAGAGCTAAGAAAGGACATTTTCTACAGGGGAATGGTCATCTTGGCTTTGAATTTGCGGCTTGGTATTGGCATTTTGTTGATGTTGTTTGGCTCTTCCTATTCACGTTTGTTTATGTTTTAGGCCGATAGAATAACACTGAGTATCAACCACTTGAGCATGAATTATTTACCTAGACCACTTTGACTTCCTAGCTCAGGAAATGGCATTTTTTTATCATTGTAAGGGTTAGCTAATATCAAAATTTTAGGTTCTAATTGCTTAGTTTCGTCACCGGACATGGATGAATAACAGCGGTAAACTCTACCTTACGCATAAAATAATGTCCCAGGTAACAAAATGGCGTATCTAATAAGGCAACCAGTATTTTAAACGCTAAGCTGCCATATATGACTATAAAAAACTGACCTACTGGAATAATAGAAAAAATCGATAAGATAGAAACGACTGTAATGGTATCCACAAATTGACCCACTATGGTGCTTACATTATTCCTTATCCACAAATGCTTACCATTAGTCAAAGTTTTTATGTGCGAAAAAATGTGTATATCAATAAGTTGTCCTATATAATTAGCAATAATAGAAGCAAAAGATGCCACTCCATACGCGTTAAATACTTGATGAAAAGTATTATCGTCTACTACCGACCAATCTGTTGCAGGCAATAAGTCTGCAATCGTGATTAAGCAAAGTACAACAAGGCTACAAATCACCCCTGTTCTTATCATTAGCTCAGCATTTTTCTTACCATAAAATTCTGTTACAAGATCTGATATTAAAAACGTAATGGGATATAAAAAGACACCAACAGAAATTTCAAAGCTTTGAGAGAATAGATCTAGAATAATAAATTTCTGAAATATCAGGTTTCCAGTTACAATTATGGTACAGAAAATGCTACACAATATCACATATAATTTTATCGAAGTAGACATAATAAACAAACCTATTTTTCCAATTTGTCTTTTATAGCTTCGACCTCAAGCCACTCTGTTATCTTGTGATCTAGCGTTTCTTTAGCTTTTAACAAGCTCGTTGTAAGCTTATTAAATTTATCATTATTCAACACATACAAGTCCTTTTCAAATAATTTAGACTCAATATCTATTATGTTTTTTTCTAACTGCTCGATTTCGATTGGTAATGATTCAAGCAATCTTACATATTTATAACTTAATTTCTGAGGTTTTACTGCATCTTCTGAAATATTTTTAATAGTTTTTTTCTTTACACTTTTTTCTACCTTTATATCCTTTTTATGATAAGTTAAATAATCAGTGTACCCACCATAAAGATCAATAATTTCTTCACCGGTAAAGACTAATGTTCTTGTGACTAAGCGTTCTAGAAAATCTCTATCATGACTAACTATGATTAGGGTACCTGTATAATCTGCCAAAATCTCAAGTAACATTTCTAGCGAGTCCATATCCAAATCATTTGTTGGCTCATCAAGGATCAAAAAATTTCCTGGATTTATTAAAGCTTTTGCGAGAAGCAACCTATTAGCTTCTCCGCCTGAAAGAGTAGATACTTTGTCTCCAAGGATCTTAGGGTCAAACATAAACTTCTTTAGATAACCAGCGACGTGCATAGCTTGATCCTTAAGAAAAACTTGGTCTCCCCCAGTTGGGCATAATGTCTGTTTCAAACTGTGTGTTGGATTAAGTTCTGACCTATATTGATCAAAAT
>JAIOYD010000030.1 GCA_021741285.1 Rickettsiaceae bacterium
GGTGATTAATAATGTACCGTTTAAAGACGGTGAAATAGTCGAGGAACAGTCAGACAGGAAAGTTGCCTAATGGAGCCATACACCAGATTTGACATTAACTCGCCTACTATCAAGGGAATGCTTAACGCTAAGTACTGAGGAGTAGCTAGCAGCCATAATGCGAGCTGCGGGATTATGGCCCAATAACCAGGTAGGCCACGCAACACTAACACAAACAGACTTTAATGCCCTTGGCGGCATATTGATTATCAACCTCTTGATTTCTGATGATTTGACTCTTTCGAGATGGTCTGAAATTAGGTTTATATGCCAATTTGATTGATAACCAGCCCCTGGATTAATAGTATGAAATACTTTACTAATATAGCTGCTAAAATCCTGACGCAAGACTGCTTCAAGAAGCTTTTTATTACACGTCATATAATTTTTTCCTTTCAAACTGAACAATATAGGGATCTATTTATATCTATGTATGAATCGTTCTATGATATCTTTATCTTCCTTAATCATATCAACATTAGTATTCATTGCCTCGTCTCTACTTAATTTATTTAACTGTATTATAAGATTCACCAGCTTATTAAGTGTATCCGTAATATTTCTTTTAACATTAATTGCACTCTTAGATTTGCTAGACTTCAACTCATCTAACTCGTCCTCAAGCATCAAAACTAGTTTTGCTATAAAACTGTATAATTTATTCACTGTTTCTTTCATTACGCTCTCTAGTTAGATTTATACTAATTTTATCCATCCCTTTGATAGGAGTTAATCCCACAATTGCTCTTTTTTCGTTAATCGTCATAAAATCTGCACTTGCAATTTTTGCCCATACATTTTCTCTACGTTCTGTAAGTACGGAAATAGATTCTTTATCAAAATCTATAGTCAAATCTTCTTTATACCAATAAGATAGCCAGCTACTTAAAGCATCAGCATATTTATCGAGAAGGGGAATAATATTCTCTTCCCATAGAGCCAACCTTGCTTCTTGCATATTGCTATAAGTATTATCCCCGTTAATTCCTAGTAATTGTGGAGGTACATTGAATGCTATGGCTATGTCTCTTGCACTTGAATCTTTTAATTCTAAAAATTTTTCAAACCGCTCAGCATTACTTGTCTCTTGCCATTTCAACCCCACTTCTAAAATAAGAGGCTTTCCCGAATTAGATGCACCACTAAAATTATCATAAAATTGTTGCTGTAATCTTTCAAACTGCTCATCTGATAAATAACCATTACCATCCTGAAATACCAAAGCCCCACTCGGTCTAATTGCATTTTTTAACAATGATTTATTCCAATCCATAACTTTAGCATGTAAATTTATTGCTTTTGCAGCTGCTGCCAAAGAGGATAACCCCTTACATTGATCAGTTGGGTTGTAGTTTTTAATATGTAGTATACGGCTTTTTCGAGTAACTGGATCAATTCCAAAAGATTGCTTTTTATCCCCGTTGCCATAAACGTAAGCCACGAGTTGATTGTTAGAAAGAGTTTGTTCAACCAATGAGTAATGAAGATTGTACAAAAAACTCGGCGTAGTTTTACTTCCGGAGGAAACTAACAAATAACTATCTCCATAAAGCAGCAAACTCGATAAGCTTTCTGTAAAAAAATCAGCTCCTGACTTTTCTGGACTAGGATATTTAAGCAAGCTGAGAACAGGATGGTTTTTAAGCAATTCTTTGGAACCATTGTTATTTCTGAATATTTGCCATGGAATATGATTTGCTGAAGTAGCAATCAGATTGACGCACCTATGCACAATTGCATTATTTTTGTATGAATCCACTCCAACCCTTTCATCTGGTGAATAATTAAAAAACGGTAAGTCTAAGTAACTAGTGGATTTCTTACTTTGCTTTCCTGAGATTTTCTTAAAATAGGTTTTTATCATTATTCGCCTCTTTCTGTGTTTGTTAAAAACAAGAGTGCTTTATAACACTGCAGATTAGGTACACTAAGAGTCAATATAATAAATAACTTTTCAAGTAGTAATTTTTCGCGTAGAATCATGAGTATAAAAATATTGACGAGAATATATAAATGTCGGGGCAATTAATTGAACTTATTATTTTTGCTGGAATAGCTTTTTTTATTATAAACAAACTAATCGCAACTCTGGGCACCACTTCGGATGAAGATGGCACAAAACGCTCTTCCGTTTTTGGAGAAAAAACGGTAATGAAAGATGTTACTACCTCAGCGACAAACAATACAAATAAAGAGTCAGTAATAAGTGCGAATATTCTGAAGCCAACCTTTGCTCGAAAAAATAAAATCGACCTCCGAGGTTTGGTAGTTCCTGAAAATGACAATGATGTTAAAGAAGGTCTGGTCGATGTAATGAATCGTGTTCCTTCATTTAATATTCATAATTTTCTTAAAGGCGCGAAAGCCGCCTTCAGGATGATAGTTGATGCAGCTTACAAAAATGACGAAAAAGAACTAGAACAGCTTGTTGATAAGCGTTATATACAACACTTTAGAACCATATCAGTAAGTTATGGCGAGTATACAGCCAAAGCTGACCCTGATTTGCAGATCTCAGAAATATATATGTTTGGCAATAATATTTTTATCAAAATTTTATTTGTTGGCAAACATATTACCAATAAAATAAAAGACTTACACGAAGAATGGACCTTTACAAAAAGCAGTATTGGCACTGGTAATGAATGGTATTTGACGAATATAGACAGGCCACAGTAGTATATAGTTTCTTAACTTGAATTAGAGACAGCCAATTTAGCGAGTCTCAGCTGTGCTCACTAGCAACCTAGGCTGCGCAGCCTCGCTCTAAAATTAACTATCCTAAGTTCAACTTAATTTACTATAGTTTTGTATAACAGCTACCATTAAAGCATGAAATATTCACTAATCTTAGTTATAAAATTCTACCAATATTTTATCTCTCCATGGCTGGGGAAAAATTGTAAATATTCTCCTACTTGTTCATTATATTGCATAGAAGCAATCAACAACTATGGTGCTGTCAAAGGAATGCTTCTTAGCATAAAACGTATAATTCGATGCAACCCTTTTACAAGCGGTGGTTACGACCCTGTTGAACGAAATAAATAAAAAATCTTGCAAGGCACAGAACTCATAAAATCTTATCTAATTAACACTCCTGAATTACCAGGTGTATATAGAATTTTTGACTCTGGCAAGAATATTATTTATATTGGCAAAGCAAAAAACCTCAAAAACAGATTAAGCCAATATACTCTTGAATTGAAGGGTAAAAATAAGCTCATGGTTTCTCTTGCCTGTTATGTTGAATACTGTATTACCGACTCTGAATCTGCAGCTTTACTTCTTGAAGGACAATTAATCAAAAAATTTAAACCTAAATTCAATATCTTACTAAAAGACGACAAATCTTTTCCGTATATTAAGCTAAGACTTGATCATGAATATCCTCAACTGTTAAAGTTTCGAGGAAAAAATCTTATCGATGGTAAATTTTTTGGCCCATTCGCCTCTCCTGCGCACGTAGACGCAACAATATTAGAACTACAGAAAATTTTTAGACTGAGATCTTGTTCCGATAATTATTTTGCTACTCGTACTAGGCCATGTTTACAGTATCAAATTAACCGTTGCTACGCTCCTTGTGTTAATAAAATATCCAAACCAGAATATGATGATTTGGTTAGGGAAGTACAAGCTTTCCTTACAGGTAAAAACCATGTGCTACAAACTATACTCTCAAAAAAAATGGAACAATTTAGCAATGAGCTAAATTACGAAAAAGCTGCAGAAATTCGTGATCGAATTAAGTCCTTAAGTTACATCCAACTTAAGTCACAAGATTCGCATGATCTTAACGATGCTGACGTTATAGCACTCGCCTCAAAAAACGGGGTGTTTTGTATCCAAATATTCCTTTACAGATCCCATCAACCTTGTGGTAATCAAGCTTATTTTCCTTCTCATACTGACAGTGAAATAGCAGATCATGAGGTTCTAGGTAGTTTTTTAATGCAGCTCTATCAAAATAAAACTCCGCCAAAAGATATACTAATTAGTCATGAACTTGAAGATAAAACCATTTATGTCGATGCACTTAAACAACTTCATCACGCGGACATAAAAATCTCTATTCCAAAGCGCGGACCAAAAAGTAAAATTATGGAAAATGCTTTGTATAATGCTGAGCTTTCATTACAGAAACATTTAATCATGGGGGCTAAAAATCATAATGCTCTCCTGGACATACAATCATTATTTAACTTGAACGATACCCCTCAGAGAATAGAAGTTTATGATAATAGTCACATTCAAGGAGCATTCCCTGTTGGTGCTATGATAGTTGCCGGACCAGATGGATTCGAGAAAAAAGAATATCGCCTCTTTAACATCAAAGATGAGCCTGTGAGTAGCTTTGGAGGAGATGATTATGCTATGCTACGCGAGGTTTTAAGAAGAAGGTTAAAGAGATTAAAAATAGAACCACAACGTAAACCTGATTTAATGATTATAGATGGGGGCAAAGGCCATATGGGTGTTGTCTCTAACATAATGAATGAGCTAAAGATCCACTTACCTTTTGTCTGTATGTCCAAAGGAGTCGAGCGAAATAGCGGCAAAGAACAGTTTCATATCCCAGGCCACGATGTATTTACCCTAGATAAAAATAATGCCACCATGAAGTACCTACAAATTCTGCGGGATGAAGTTCATAATTTTGCTATAAAAAACCATAGAAATAAACGCTCTTCTGCCATTAAACATTCTTCACTAGATATGATACCAGCTATTGGATCAGCAAGAAAAAAGGCATTATTAAATTATTTTGGATCATTTAGTGCTATAGCCGATGCAACCGAGGCACAACTGAAAAAGGTCGAGGGTATTAGCGAGGAACTAGCAAAAACCATCTATCGTTTCTTGAGATCTTGAATTGCATATAGTAATGCTATTTTCTCAATAAAATAAATCCTTTTGTTAGGGTAGATAGGATTATATTAACATGATCAACATCTCCCTAGATTTAAGTCCATCGCTCTTTGGTAAACCAGAGAAAATAGTCCAATCCTCTCCACCCAATAATAGCCTATCTAGTTTCTTATGGTATAGGAGAGGACTTTTAGAAGATTATTCTGTGCTACGCAGCAGGTGCAGCAATGTCCCCTAATGCTACCATTTCAATCGACTCATTATTGCAATCAAGATCTATAAGAGTGAAACTATCTTCGTTAGAGAAATCGTTCTCTACGTTCGTTGTCTCATACTTCAGTGAAGTAGGAACACCACTTAAATATGCTGATTTTAATCCAGAATTTATAACTCTTGTTGGCATTTTAAGTACTTCTGTTACAAAATCTTGTCCTATGCATTGTATTGTAGAAATAGCATCCATTACAATTTTAGCAGCAGGATAGTCTTTTGAATTATTACTAAGTGATCCCAAATAAGTATTATCTTTTTCACTCGAAGTCTCCGATACAAAAGCTGCTATTTTTGCTAAGCTGCTTTTTTCAACAACTTCTTGAGGATCGTTTTGAGCTTTAGTTGTTACCGGAACATCAGCATGTTTATATGCTATATCTTGATTATCAGATGAACTAACAAGATTAACAACTACGTTAGCTACATCACAAGAAATATCATACACACCTCTTGCTATATGTACTACACCTTTAACAACAAAAGTTGCTACAGATTTTACACAATTATACATAGCTTGGTAGGCAGACCCTTTAAAAAAAGATAAAGGTTGTTCAGAAGCGATAGCAAAATTATTTATTATTTGTGTAAACATGATTCTTAACTTTATACGTTACTAAATATAATTATATATAAACAATAAATTTAAAAATGTCAACATATTAGATAGATTTATTTTATATTATGGCCATTAAAATAGCTTTTTTTTAAAAAAAGAGAATTCAACAACCTTCTTTTGAGAAAGGTTTCGCCCCATTTATTGTTTAAGGATAGAGGATGTGGTATGAGAGAATAAATTGTTTTGTCTTAGATGCGACAGAAATTTCTGTGATGCTTTTTACGATTTTGTCAGTTCTTGTAGGCTTTAGCCAAATCAAGATAATTTTGAAGATTACCCTTCATAAACTCCTTTTCTTCATCTGTAACCATCCGTACGAATTTAGCCGGCCTTCCAATCCACAATTCATTTGTGCGCACTATCTTTCCAGGAGAAAGTAAGCTTCCAGCGCCCAAAAAACCATACTCCTCTACAATAGATTTATCCATTACCGTAGATTGCATGCCAATAAATGCATTATCTTCAATGCTGCATGCGTGTATAAGAGCCATATGACCAATAGTAATATTGCTACCAATATGCGTTGGACCATCAAATCTTGATGTGTGGATTACGGTGCCATCTTGGATATTAGTATTCTTCCCTATTGTAACTTTGGCTACATCCCCTCTAATCACAGAATTGAACCAAATATTGGCATGCTCTTGAATTGTTACATCACCAGCTATCACTACTCCCTCTGCCAAATAGACTGTTTCATGGATATTTGGCGATAGGTTTTTATAATCAACAAGTTTGTATCCCATACGGATTATTCTATTAACGTCAATTTGATTGTTTTCATAAGAAATTTCTAATAATATGAACATATTTCATTAATAATATTTACTATAACATGAATTTTCGTGATCAAGGTATAATTATCTCAAAGATCCCACTAAAAGAACGCAGCTATATTGTAACAATATTTACGGAAAATCATGGAATTTATTCAGGGGTATTAAATCAATATACTAAAAAAACAGGAGATAACTTAGCCGAAGGGAATCTGGTAGATTTTGTCTGGAATGCTCGTCTACACGAACACATTGGCTCTATTAAAGCTGAGTTAATTAAATCTTATAACTCTCATTTATTGATGAATAAAACTAAGCTATACGCCTTCAATTCAATCACAAGCCTATTAAAGCTAGCTTTTTGTGAGAGAGCTCCTCATAACCATTTATTTCCAGCTTTGCTAACTTTCATGGAATCACTAAAACAAGTGTTTTCTTTTGGGGAATATATAAAATTGGAAATAGAAATTCTTGCTGAAGCTGGGTATAAATTGCAGCTCGATAGATGCGCAGCAAATGGACTTACGGATGATTTACATTACGTATCACCAAAATCTGGTTGCGCCGTATCTAAGACAGCTGGCGATCCCTACTCTGATAAGCTTTTAATATTACCTAAATTTCTTCTAGGTGAAGCAATGGATAAATCATCGATAAATAATGCATTAAGGCTAACTTCATATTTTTTAAATCGCTATATATTAGTCGACAAAGGACCACCACAAGCTAGACAACAGTTTGCTGAGCACATATCTTTATTATAACATGCTTTTTCTTTCCAGAAGAAAGCTTAATTAATCCATTATCAATAAAACTTTCATCAATAATCTGATTCTCGTCTTGCACTTGCTGATCATTAATTTTAGCACCATTGCCGCGTATTAACCTTCTTGCATCACCTTTAGAGCTAGCCAAGCCAGACTCAAAAAATAAGTCATAACAAGCTACGCCCATTTTTATTCTTTCTTTATCAATTGAAATGACAGGCAAGTCGTCACCTACTTCTCCTTTTTCAAACACCCTTATTGCCGTTTCTTGAGCTTTATTTGCCTTGTTTTCTCCATGACACAATCTTGTAGCCACATAAGCTAACCTCTTTTTAGCCTCATTTATATTGTGCTTAACCATATGATCAAATTCTATTAACTCCTGACTAGAAAACTCACAATACAGCCTAGCAAATTTTGCTACATCATTATCTTCAGTATTACGCCAAAATTGATAGTAATCGTATGGCGATAATTGCTCTTCATTGAGCCATATCGCCCCGCTAACAGATTTACCCATTTTTGCGCCAGAAGACGTAGTCAAAAGAGGAGTAGTCAAACCCAAGGATTCGTTACCACTAACTTTTCTAATCAAATCGACACCAGTCACAATATTACCCCATTGGTCACTTCCACCAAGTTGTAGTTCACAGTTAAACTCTTTGTTCAAATGATAAAAATCGTATGCTTGAAGAAGCATATAGTTAAACTCTAGAAAACTAAGTGACTGTTCCCTCTCTAGCCTTGACTTGACGGAATCCATAGTTAACATTCGATTGATAGAAAACATGCGCCCCATTTCTCGCAAGAATTCGATGTAGCCAACTTTTTCTAGCCAATCCGAGTTATTCACCATTATAGCATCGCTTTCTCCATCTCCAAATTTAATAAATTTAGATAACGACCTTTTTATACCACCTATATTGCTTACTATCTCCTCATCGGATAAATACTTTCGAGCTTCCTCTTTTCCAGTTGGATCACCTATTTTGGTTGTTGCTCCTCCAATTAAAACAATTGGTTTGTGTCCATATTGCTGCAACAGGCGTAGTATCATAACCTGCATTAAATTACCCACATGCAAGGAAGATGCTGTGCAATCAAACCCTAAATATGCAACGATTTTCTGTTCTTTTGTCCTTTGCTGCAAACGCACTTCATTGGTACATTGGTGAAAGTAACCGCGCTTTTTAAATTCTTCAAAAAATGTCATACTAGTTGTGCCATTTATTAATATTGGTGTAGTCTTGTTTTTAATTCTTCTTTTGTCAAGAATAAAGAAATATATGCTAAAATACGCTATCTTCTTTATCATTATTAGCAACGTTGCTTATGCAAGCGATTGGGACAAGGTTAGATTCCAAAACTTAGCACCAGGTAAAACTTATCCCATCAGTATAGGTAGCGGTTTTTTTGTTAATCAAGACAATATTGTAACCAATAAGCATGTAGTTGAAGATTGCTTAAATATAGCTGTTAGAGGTGCAGTGAAACCAACGCTAGTTAGACTGTTATTGGTAGATAATAATCTTGATCTAGCAGTTCTGCAGTCTCCCTTAGCCCCTATGAGAGTTCCATATTTAAGAAATAATCATTCTGAAATACATATTGGCGATATATTATTTTCAATAGGTTATCCTCTAGAAAGGGGGGAGACAGGCAACTATATTATTCTTGAGGCAAAGGTATTAAATACAAAGAAAGATAAAGATACAGGATTTTCTCATATAGAATTCACTGATAATGTAAACCATGGTAACAGCGGTGGACCGTTGCTTGACAAAAACTCTAATTTAGTGGGTGTAGTAACAGCAAAACTAGTCTATAAATATAGCGATCCTAATCTCCCCCCTAAAAACGTTGCTCTAGCGATCGGCGTTGAAGGACTTATAGATTTTCTTAAAAAATCTAGCGTGCCATATGCATCTAGTTCATCTTATGATATATTCACTAATTATCACGTTGACAGACTAACTAAAGACTATGTTGTAAACATCCACTGCGTACAAAATAGTAAATAACCGTTTTCTAGAAAATATGAAATCTATAGCGCTACCTACCTCTGATGATATACTTGACCTATTGAAGGGTAGTTGGAACATTTCCAGGCAGATTATTAATTATAAAGAAAGTCAATTGTCTGCTACATCGAAAGGAACTGCAGCATTTTATAAACAATCTAATACAACTTCCTTGTTACACGAAAATGTTATTGTAAATTGGGCAAATGGATCTACTTCTTCAGCTACCAAATCTTATCTATTTGAACAAAACGACAATTCCCTACTACAATATCACTTTGATAGCCCTATCAATTTATTAAAAAATAAACCGCTTGATCCCACGATAATATCTCAAAAAATCCTTATGCACACACTTCTTTTTCATAAAAATAAGCATACTTTAAGCTCTAATTCTTTGTATTACTGCGGTATGGACAAGTATAAACTATCATTTATAATAGTTTCTCAAGATAATTTTCTAATGAATTATCGGATTTCTGGACCATTCAAAAATTTTTATATAAAAAGCATATATAGGAAAGAGAGTTTATAATAATATTAACTTGACGGTGCTTCATTGATAACGTTACCCACTTTTCTCAATTATTTTCTTATTTACCCATAAATTAAATGCTATAGTTATAAGCAAGAACATTTTAAATATAAACCATAGGTAGGTATTTATTTCAGACTGGTTATTAAAAAATATAGAAGTATTAGGCTTTTCCGCTGCAATTCTTGGAACTATTTCTCTATTTCCTCAAGTAATAAAAACAATAAAATCACATTCTGTAAGTGGTATTGTCGGGTAGAAACCATAACATTTACTGTCGGGTAGAAACCATAACATTTACTGTCGGGTAGAAACCATAACATTTACTCCATATTTAAATTACAATTAGTTTTTAATGCTATGGTAACCCCCACAGAACCGTGCTTGCGATTTTCCCGCACACGGCTCTTCAAT